>JANNLP010000187.1:0-15313 GCA_031396905.1 Gemmataceae bacterium | reverse complement strand
CAACGGGCACAAAGGAAACACAAGGACCGCACGCGACCTTGTGTTTCCTTTGTGCCCTTTGCGTCTTTGTGGTTTGTATTCATGGGCGGCTCAGCCGGCCTGCGTATCCTGTATTTGTTAACAGGAATAGCCATGCCAGTCCGCTCCGTTGATGTGCCGCCGTGTTACGCCACCGTCATTCCCGGTCTGGAACCCGTGGCGGCGGACGAGATCGCGCGCGATCTGGGCGGCGAGGTAAAAAAAGTCCAACCTGGCGTGGTCGTGTTTCGTGTGCCGGCGATTACGGAACGATTGCTGGAGTTACGCACCGTCGAAGACGTGTTTCTATTGGCGTGGGGCACCGACTCATTGACATGGAAAGCCGCGGACCTCGACAAGATTCGCAAGTGGACCGCCAATGATGCCGACTGGGCAAACATGTTGCGCCTGCATCACGGTATCCGCCCGAAGCCACGCGGCAAACCCACTTGGCATGCGGTCACGCAAATGATTGGTGAACATGGCTATCGTCGCACCGATGCCCGCGATGCCATGCTCGATGGCCTGGCCCGCCATATACCAGCCAGTTGGCGCATCGTTGATGAAGATGCGTCGGTGGAAGTGTGGATGTCGATCAACGGCAAGACGGCGGTATGCGGCATGCGTTTGTCCGATGAGACGATGCGGCACCGCAAGTACAAATTGGAACATCGCCCGGCATCGTTGCGACCCACGGTCGCTGCCGCGATGGTGCGTCTGGCCGCCGCCGCACCGGATGCAGTTGTTTTGGATCCGACCTGTGGCGCGGGCACGATTCTCGCCGAACAGATGCAACTGAGTCGCGCCCGGCATATGGGCGTGACCATTATTGGCGGCGACCTGGAAAGGGGCGCGGTGACGTCAGCCGGCGTGAACTTACGGCGACTTGGTCTCAATCAACTATTCCAATGGGACACGCGCCGACTCCCGCTCGGGAACGAATCCGTGGATCGGGTCATCGCCAATCCGCCGTTCGGCAAACAGCTCGGCAACCCCGACGAAATACCCGAGTTGTACCGCCGCTTGATTGGTGAATGCGACCGCGTGCTGAAACCGGATGGCCGTGCCGCGATGCTGGTAGCTGAGCAACAATGGCTGCGTTCAGCGACTGAGGCGGTCGGCTGGAGCAGCCTTCGCCAACTCCGCATCCGCGTGCTGGGTCAGTTGGCGACGCTAAGCGTGTGGCAGAAACCTGCATGAATCGTTAAGATAGGTATTGTCGGCCCGCACACTCCCACCTAGCACCTGATCTGCCATGCCAGTCTACACATGCCCCGAATGCAGCACGAAGATCAAGCGGAACAACCCGGTTGAAGCCGGCAAGAAACTCAAATGCCCCGAGTGCTCGAGCGTGTTCACCGTGCGCGGCGAAAAGAAAGCGGAGCCGGCCAAGGCACCGGCAGCTCCGGCCGCGCCGAAGAGCGAATGGGACGACGACGGCCCTGCCAACTATGTGGTGACCGAAGATACCGAGTCGAAAGAGAGTAAAAAAGAGCGTGAACGGGCCTACGGCCCGATGAAGGAACGTTTCGTCAAGAGTTTGCGTGGCCCGGCTCTCGAAGTCGTTGTCAAACCAGCGAACTTTCTTCTGATGTGTGGCGTGATCACCTGCATCATGGCCGCCACTACGGGCGTGGTTTCCACGTGGGAGATGATCTTCAAATCCGAAGTCGTCGAGGAAAAAGGCAAAAAGTCGCTCTACGACACCGGCGAGAAGAAAACGAAATTCAAGGAACTGTCGACCGATGAGTATCGCAATCGCCTGATTTGGCTGGCGGGCGGTGTGTTCTATTTCATCTGGGGATCCGTCGTTTGTGCCGGCGCTTCCAAGATGCACGAGGTCCAGGTCTACTGGTTGGCGATGCTCGGTTCCATCATGTGCTTCATTGGGCCGTTGATACCGCTGGGTATCTTTTTGACTATAGAGGCGGACATCAGCTCAAATGATGGACCCGACATGGCCTTCATGGGGCCGGCCATCATTTGCTTCATCAGCGGTGTGCCGTTCAGCCTCTGGTGCATCATGACGCTGCTACAGAAAAAGGTAAAGGCGGGCTTCGCTGACACCTCGCCAATCGTCTAATGGCATCCGCATATCTACCTCTTTGGCCGGTAGTACGGGAACGACTGGCCGGCCCAGTCCTTGTCCTGCTCGGCTCACCACGGGCGGCGGCTGACTTGGTCGCCGCCATTTATCGGCCCGACACCGTCTGCTGGCAGATGGACCAGTATCAAGCCGCGCGGGTGGCCGAAGAGTTGAAAACCTGTGGGCTCACTGCGCGCGTCGAAGTCAGTCCGGACGTTTGGGATCTGCCCGCGGAATTCGGCAGCGTCGTTTTCCCGTCGCCAGTCAAAGGCGAGCGCGAGCTAAAGCTTGATATCGTCGAACAGGCATTTCACGTCCTGAAGCCCAAAGGCACGTTTGCCGTTCTGTCACCGCTGGAGCGCGACAAGTTCTTTCCACCGGTGATGAAGAAGATCTTCGGTAAGGTGGCTCTGGAAACGAGCAAGGAAGGCACGGCCCTGTGGAGCGCGCGTGACGGCGAGCACAAGAGGCGACGGCACGAAGTCACGATTGCCGCCAAAGTGCGTGCTGGCGAATATCGAGAGTTTCTCACCCGGCCCGGCTTGTTTGCCTATGGCCGATTGGATGATGGCACGCGGTCGATGCTTGACGTCTTGGAAGTGCGACCTGGCGAGCGCATCGTCGAACTCGGTTGTGGCTGCGGCGTGGCCGGCATCATTGCCGCAATGCGCTCCGGTGCCAAGTCACATGTGACGCTTGCTGATTCCAACGCCCGTGCTGTGGCCGTATCGAAACTCAATGCCGAAAAGCACAATCTAACTCACGTGGACACAATTCTTACCGCGGACTTCGCCGAACTACCGGCCGGGAAGTTTGATCTGGTGCTGGCGAACCCACCTTACTTCGCCCACGGCACGATTGCCGAGTTGTTCGCGCGGACGGCGCACCGCTTGTTGAAGCGCGGTGGCCGAATGTACCTTGTGACCCGCCAAGTCGAAGAGGTCACCGAAGTGATCGAGCAATTGTTCGTTCCGCCGTTGATTCTCACCCGCCGCGACTATGCCATCATCGTGGCCACCCGGGCATGATGTTCGGTCAATGCCGTCTTCCTATAAAAACTGCCAGACACCAATGGAGCATCGTTGAAAATGCAACAGACACTGATCCTCGTCAAACCAGATGGCGTGCAGCGGCGATTATGCGGCGACATCCTGTCGCGCTTCGAGCGCAAAGGCCTGCGCATCGTCGGTGCCAAGTTCGTGCAAGCATCGCGCGACCTCGCAGCCAAGCACTATGCCGTGCACGCCGGAAAACCGTTTTATGATTCATTGTTGCAATTCCTGACATCCGGCCCGACTCTGGCCATCGTGCTCGAAGGCCGCGAAGCCATTGCCGTAGCGAGGGGCCTCATGGGCGCGACCGACGGCACGAAAGCGCCCCCCGCAACTATTCGCGGCGACTTTGCCCTCAGCATCCAGAACAACCTCATCCACGGTTCCGACAGCGCTGAAAATGCCGCGCTGGAAATTAAACTCTGGTTCAAGCCCGATGAACTGGTGAACTGGGAACCGGCGGATAAAGCATGGGTGGGGTAAGTTGACAACAAATGTCGCCGCAAGTTCGCCGTCCGAACCCCGCAACTGGTTTTTCACGCTGTTGGTTCCGGCTGGCATCGTATTCACCATTACGGCAATCGCGTACGCAATATTGCCCGCGCTTGAAGACCGCGCCACTCAGGCAGGTTCTACGCCGCCGCCTTCCATGTTCCGCGATGCGTTGCGAGAAGACGGCTGGTGGTGGTTGCTAGTCGAAGCAGCAGTCGTTGTTGCGCTGTCGATTACCGCAATGGTGTGGGACCGGTTTGTAATCCAGCGTCGTGCATGATTCGCCAAATTGCCCCGCTTGTGCGACCTTTCCGGCTTTACCGGTTCACCCGGATGTTTTGATCAATCTCAAGGCACCGGAAACGCCGATATTACCTGCGACTACGGGTCCGTGCCCCGGCGTGCCGCGTTCGGCATTGCGGGTGGTGGACCAGCTTTGTCGGGGGGGCGTAACGATGCGCCGGTGGCAACGTTGGCTCGGTGGTATGGCTGTCGTCGCGGGTGCTAGCGCCGTGGTGGCCGCGCAGAAACCCACCCTATTGATCAATGATCCCGACATTATTCAGGTTAAAAAGCAACCCGTGGAGACGCCGCAACCGCTGGAACGCGCGCCGGAAACCCCGGCCGATCCTTCAGCAAATCAACCCGCGCCCGTCGCGGCACCTGCATCCACTGCGCCAAGCCAAGGGCCCGCCGCACCTGTGGAAAACGCCGGTCCGGCCGCAAGCAGCTTGAGTAGTGGCAATCTCTCGACTCAACCTAGTTCCGACCTTGGTCAGGCATTGAATTCTTCGGCCGGCTCGACTGGCGTCGAGATTCAACGCCGCAATGCGGTGGTCGCCGACCCGCGCGTTCGTGGCTATCACGTCGGACAATTGGTCACGTACGGCGACGGCGGCTTTTTCTTCCCCGCCCGCCTTGACTTGGATACAGCCATCAGCAAGTTCGACACCGAATCAGTGCGTGAGTTGACGGTCATCAAAGGCCCGTACGCAACACGCTACGGTCCTGGCTTCGCGTTTCTCGACATTGTGACTTTTGATTCGCCGCGCGCCACCGGTTGCTCTGATTGGGAGCTACACGGTCGTACGTTCCTCGGTTATCAAACCAACGGTCAGCGCTGGGCCGGCGTGCAAGCGATTGAATATGGTGCCCGCGACTGGGGCTTCCGTGTCACGTACAACATTCTCGCCGGCAACGACTACCGCGCTCCGGGCTATGATGCACGCCCGGATGGTAGTGACCGCGTGCCCTCCAGTTACAACTCGCAGAATTTCAACTTCGCCGCTGGTTTGGACCTGAGCAAGAACACCAGCATCGAGTTGAAGGGCCTGAAGATTCGCCAGCAGAACCTGGAGTTCCCTGGACTCTACTTCGACATCCGCGATTTGAACAGCGAAGCGTACAGCGTCCGCTTTACGGCTAAGGAGCAGCCATACTTCGACTTGTTCACTTTGGATGCATGGTACAACGATACCGTCGTCAATGGCGACACCCAGCAGGGTTACAAACAGGCATTCCTATCACGGTTCCTACCGGGGCAAAGCGGATTCGGCCTGACTCCGACAACCGGGCAACCTACGGCTTATCCGAGTTTCCCCACGACGGTCAACGGAGTACCAGGATTCCTGCCGCTGTTCACGGATAGCTCTACGACGCATATTTCCGAATCCAGCGCCGGTTTGCGTTCCATTGGCACCTGGGGCCGCAAGGATTCGGTGAACTTCAGCTTCGGCGTCGACTTCACCCACGTCGCGAACTCTGTCAGCGAAGACATCCGCGTGCTCGACCCGTCCGGCTCCGTGCCGACGACGCCTGTCTTTACACCCGGCGCGGCGACGCTGTTAACGCAACAATTGGGTCTGCCAAGCTCCCATTCGTACAACCCCGGCATCTTCTTCGAAGCCAATATCCCGATGGGCGACCAATTGAGCTTCCGCTCGGGTGCTCGCCTCGACTATGTGCACACATCGACGCACGAACGGCTCATCACCGGCAACATCGATCTGTTCGGCGGCAATCTCGCACCGGGACAGGTTGTTGATCGCGCGAACGTGGATCCCCAAGTGTTTTCCGTGGCTCCCTGGGATGATCGCACCAGCCGCAACATGGGTCTCGGGGCTGCGTTCCTCAGCAGCGAATACAAGTTCGATGATTGCATTACCGGCTTGATGGGCTTCGGCTACTCCATGCGAGCGCCGACGTTGACTGAGTTGTACGCCGTCGGCCCGTTCGTCGGCGTACTGCAACCCGGCTTCAACCGCCTCATCGGCGACCCGCGGCTCGATCCGGAAAAGCTGCTGCAATACGACATCGGCATGCGAGCCGACTACGGTTGGTTCAAGGGCAGCGCCAGTGCCTTCTATTCCTGGATCAATGACTACATCACCTACGACCGCAACAAATCCGGCGACGGCATCACGCAAGTGATCTTCACGAACACCGACCGCGCGACCCTGGCCGGCGGCGAAATCTACGGTCAGGTCGAGGCCACTCGTTGGCTCACGCCGTTCGCCTCGGCCAGCTATGTTCAAGGACGCGACTTGACGCATCGCGACGATCGCCGCGATCCTGATCTCTTCTCCAGCCGCCGCGTTGGCACCGAAACCGAAGCATTGCCCGGCATGCCGCCTCTGGAATTGCGATCCGGCGTCCGTGTTCACGAAAGCGTGGACAACAACGTATCGCCAAAGTGGTCCATCGAATGCTCGGCCCGCTCGGTCTTCGATCAGGGTCTGTTCGCGGCTAGCCTGCAGGAACTGCGCACGCCTGGGTTCACGATCGTGGATATCCGCGGTTACTGGCAGCTCAATAAAACCCTGCTGCTGACCGCCGGCGTCGAAAACGTCGGCGACCGGCTCTACCGCGAACATCTTGACCCGCGAGCCGGCAATCTCTTGTACCGTGCCGGTGTCAATTACTATTTGGCAACGCAATTCAAATACTAATTGGTAACAGAATCTCGCCGAGCCCCAGCTCGGCGATGTCGCCACAATAGCGGCGCATTTGCCGCGGCGCTGCCGAAACAGGAAAGCCAAGTTCACGCAGCCGTCGAATGTAGATCGTCAGGAACGACGGAGCAAAGACTCCGCTGGCGCGAAACGTCGGCAACAACTCAGGTGCTTCACCCAACGCGACAATCGTCCCGCGCTTCATGGCCATACCGGCATATCGACAAAGCGGGCCAAACACAAACAGGCTGCCCGCGACCATCGACGCGCCGGCATAGTCGCCGCAACCACCGACCGCAATGAGACCGCGGCGCATGACCGCGCCGGTGCCATCGCCCGTAACGCCATGCACCAGGAGGGTGCCGCCGCGCATTCCGGCCCGGCTGCCGGGATACGCGGCACCGACATGATGACCAGCACATCCGCGAACGTGAATCAACCCTCCACGCATTTCCGCGCCGAGCCAATCATCGGCATCATCGTCGACATTAATCGTGCCACCTGTCATGCTCGAACCGGCGTGCATACCCGCCGAACCACGAATATGCAATGAACCGCCGGACATCTTGGCGCCGAGCCATTTGACTCGTGACGTGTCGCCTTCAATTGTGACAATGGCATCGCTGGCGTCACCAGTGACTGTGAAGTAGTCATCAAGTTTGGCCGCGACATTGCCGTGCTGTACTGGCAGTTGTTCGATTTGATCGATCGACAGCGCCGCCATTTTGTCCGGAACGACGCACGGGGCCTCAAGCGGTACCTGCAACTTCGTTCGCAGCGTAAGGAGCAACATGGATCAGGGCGCATCCCAAAGTTGGTGCAGGTGAAAATGGTGCGGCCCGAGTTTGCCGCCGTAGTTGCCGGCTGTGATGCCGAGGATGCCAGGCTGGCAAGCAGCATCAATGCCGACGCGCATCGCGGCCGCCACCGCTTCCTTGGTCAGCCCATCAATGACGATTTCGTATACCGCGTTAACTTCGGCCGCCAGTTCGCTATCCTCAACCGCGCCGCGAAGCGTGGGACAATAAGCATGATTGGTGCTCGCCCGCATCATCTTGTAGCGGCTGCCAACCTTACTGCCGCTGCGCACCACGCCGCCGGGGAAGGGCAGGATGACATCGGCGACGCCACGACATGCCACGACGGCCGCCTCCGCCGCCCGCAATGCTGCTTCCTGGCTTTCGCCCATGATGATGAAGTTGCCGCCGGCAATGCCCTTGGCCGAACCGAACTCATCTTCGCAAGTAAACTCGCCGTCCATCACCGGAACGCGCCAGTAACGGCAATCGTCAAGTTTCTTGGCAATCTGGTAGCCATCACCGAAGAAGCGCAAGCGGCCACCGACGCGAAACGTCTTGTCGGCCACCTTGGGCAAACCGTTGTAGCAGGCCGTCGTCGCACAAGTCAGCACACATTGGCCAACGCGATTAACAACAGCCTTCGCCAACGAATCCCGGCTAAACGCAAAAAACAACAAGCTGACACCCGGCCGCCCATCCGGTGTTTCCCCCGGCAACAACTCGCGCTCAATCCCCGCCTCCGCATCGCAACCAATCACCGAAGCCGCGTACCCCGTCGCCGCCAATCCCGCGGTTCGTGCCCATTCAATATTCGCCGCCGTGACAATCGCGCGACACGCCGTCATACCGAATGCTTCGGCAAATGTGTCTGTGATTGGGATGCCACGACGCTGCATGGGAAGGCAGAGACCTCGCCTTTGGGGCAAAGGAGATCATACGATTCTTAGAAGTGACAACTGCTTAAGATCGACTTAAAAACAGCCCCGGCGATACCTTGAAATGATCCGAGAGTTTGTGGATGTGGCTTTTGCTCAGCTGTCGATGGCCGTTGAGAATCAGCGATGCCAGGGCGCGGTTGCCGAGCAAGCGGCCGAGGTCAGCCTGTGTTGTACCGCTTTCCTGCATGATGTATTTCAGCATCGATAGTGGATCGTGATTTTTCGTGTCAATTTCGTCGTGTTCCCGGTCGTACGCTTCCACGAGCATGGTCAACGTGTCGAAATAGTCTTGCTCGCCGGCATCGAGCGATCCTTCGGGCCGTACAGCCAGACGATCCAGAATCGCGGCGGCCGCTTCGTAATCGCGCTCGGACCGAATTGCTGTAGTCACCGGCATCGTGATGGCCCAAATCGGACAATCTGACTTCAGCTTCGGCTTTTGGTCACGCGGCCATTGGTCGGCCGTGCCAGTTTTTGCAATACCCACGCACGAATGAGTTCACTTCCGGAGACGCCTTTCGCAGCAGCCATTTTCTGCACGGCTTTGGCTTCGCGGGAATCCAACTGGATCTTGATTGGCGAGGATCGCTCGAACACTGGTTCGGTGACTTCTTCGAGTTCGCCCTCGAAATCTGTCAGGTCGTGGGCATCCCAAAACTTGGCCAACGCATTGATTGAATCGGATTTCGGCAGCTTGGTTGCTTTCATCGGTTTCTCCAATTGCGGTAGCGCCGTTTCTCTTTCGCGGTCATGGTTCGCGCCGTTACCGGATAGCCGTTGCCATCGGGGAACCGGATGATCACGCAAAACAAATATCGGCCGGCGACGGTCTGCCCGAGAACATAGTATACCGGATTTTCTCCGAGGGTTTTCGACCGCTGGACCAAGGCCCGTCCAAAACAAGTCTCCTCCACCTCGGCTGGCGACACGCCATGCCGCGCGACATGATCGACGCGATCTTCGGGCCAAACGAAGCCACGGATTTTCATTTCGGGATTCTAGCAAGCCCGGTGCGTTCCGGGCCGAAGTCGCTGGACGCTCATTGCCGCGAGACGATGCAGCCCTGCATGCCACATCAATGCAACGAACAAGTCAGTCCGTGTATGGCACAGAGTGCTTGCGCGGCGGTTCTTCACTCGATTTGAGTTTCTGCTTGGCCGTCCGGCGAGTGGCTCGAACTACCTTCTTGACAGCCTCGCCGCCGGTCTTCGTATGCATTCCTTGACGGCAGCGTCGGCAACCACAGAATTTGAGGTGGTTCGGCAAGGCTACACTCATTTCGACAAAAAGTTACTTCACCTTCCCCGGTGCCAGCTTCCCAAGATTCTCAAATAAATGGCACATCGAAGCCATGAGCTTCTTCAGGTCGCCCTCGTGCAGACTTTCGTTCGGTGCATGCGCATTACTCGCCGGGTCTTCGATGCCCATCAATAATGCCGGTGCGCCGCCGAACAATTCGCTCAGTGGACCGACAAAGCCGATGGAGCCGCCGCAGCCGATGGCGACTGGCTTCTTGTCGAAGCCGGTTTGCATGGCGGTGAGGGCGGCTTCGAAGGCGGGGCCGTTGGGATCGGTCATCCACCATTTCACGCTGCCGGCGGGCTTGCAATCGACTTTCACGCCCCACGGCGGGTCAGCGGTCAGACAGTCCACGAGGCACTTGTAAACTTCCGCTTCATCCTGATCCGGCACAATTCGGCAACTCACGATGGCCGAAGCCGACGGCAACACCTGGTTGGAAGCTCCTTTGAGGTTGCTCGCTTCCTGCGCGATGACGGTGACAGCCGGCTTGCGCCAGGTCGCTTCGTAAAACGTGGAGTTCGGCTCCAGCGGCAGCTTGGCCGTGGGCACGATGCCGATTTCCTTGCGCATTTTGGGTTCATCGAACGGCAACTCGCGGAAGGCCTGCTTTTCCTTTTCGGTCAGCCGGCGGACGCGCTCATACATGCCCGGCACCGGCAGCGGGCCGTGGTTCCAGAATAGCCGCGCGAGAATGTGATTCAGCGCAATGGCGGAATCGGGAATAGCTCCGCCGCCCATGCCGCTGTGGATCGGCAAGTTGGCGCTATGAACATCGACTTGCATGCCGACGATGCCGCGCAGCGAATAGGTGATGCTCGGCAGCCCGACTTCGATGTTCTCCGTATCGCACACGACGATCACATCGGACATCAGCTTCTTCTTGTACAGATCGAAGAACTTCATCAGATTCTTCGAGCCGACTTCCTCTTCGCCTTCGACGAGCATTTTCACATTGACTGGCAAGGTGCCGCGAGCCTTGAGAAAAGCCGCGACCGCGCCGCACTGAGCCGTGATCGCACCTTTATCGTCGGCAGCGCCACGGCCATACAGCCGGCCATCACGCCGGGTGAGCTTCCACGGGTCGCTTTTCCACTGCTCGACGTAGTTCACCGGCTGCACGTCGTGATGTGCGTACAGAAACACGGTCGGCTTATCCGGCCCGACAATGTATTCGCCGTAGGCATAAGGCATGGAGTCGGCGACGCGGAGCACCTCGACGTTGTTCAGGCCGGCCTCGCGCATCAATTGGCACGTGAAGTTGGCCGTGCGCTCAATCTGCTGCGCATGTTCACCGTCGGTGCTGATGCTCTGAATGGCGACTAAATCCGCCAAGCCGCGGATCGCCTCTTCGTGGTGCTTTTCAAGCCATTCCATCACTTCGCGCATAATGCAGCCTCCAACTGGGGAACAGAAATTGTACCTGTTTGGCTTGACGACGGGAAGGTTGCGAGGGGGTGAATACGCCGTAGCCGCATTCGCCAGAATGCGGTGAGAACGATGCTTGGCGAGTTGCCGCATTCTGGCGCATGCGGCTACGAAATGCGTTTGCGACTACAAAAAAATGTGGCGTCCGTCGAGCAATGTTCGACGGACGCCACGCATTATTCATCAACGCAATCGCTTACCCCTTCTTCGGCGGGATTTCCGCAACCAACCGCATTGAGGCATCCAAGCCTTCGAGTTGAAAGTGCGGTCGCAGGTAAGCCACGGCCCGGTACCAACCCGGTTTAGCCGGGTCGGCTTCCACGCGGATTTCGGCGGCGCGAAGCGGCTTCTCGGCCTTGGTCTTCTCGCCGACGTTTTCCGGATTGGAAACCACGTAGTTGCTGATCCAGTTGTTGAGCCAACTTTCGCACTCGGTCGCTTCCATGATCGAGCCGATCTTGTTGCGGGCCATCACCTTCAGGTAATGCGAGAACCGCGACACGCACATCAGGTAGTTGGTCTTGGTGGACAACTCCGCGTTGGCATTGGCGGCCGCGTCGAAATAGGTCTGCGGCTTCTGGCAGCTTTGCGCACCGAGGAACGCGGCAAAATCCGTGTTCTTGCAGTGCAGCAGCGGCAGGAATCCGAGGTTTGAAAGCTCATTTTCCCGGCGATCCGGAATGAGGGTCTCGGTCGGACACTTCATTTCCTTGCCGCCGCCCACCTTGAATGTGTGCACCGGCAACGCTTCGACCTTGCCGCCGCCTTCGACGCCGCGGGTTCGCATGAACCAGCCGTCTTTGGCAAAGGCGTCGGTACATCGCGCTGCGTAAGCCCACGAAGCGTTCATCCACAGGTACTTGGAGTGGTCGGTGCCATCCACGCTTTCCTGGAAGTTGAACTCTTCGATCGGCTTCGTGTCCGGGCCATATGGCAGTCGTGCCAGTACACGCGGCATGGTCAGCGCGACATACCGTGAATCAGCCGACTCACGGAAAGAGCGCCAGCCGACGTAGTCAACGCCCTCGAAAATCTTGGCCAGGTCACGCGGTTTGTTCAGTTCTTCGAAGCTGTCGAAGCCGAACATGCCGGGGTCGGTGCCGGACACGAACGGTGCATGGGCCGCCGCCGCCACGCCGGACATCTTGCGGAGCATTTCCACGTCTTCCGGGCTGGAAGAGAAGTGGTAATCGCCGACCATCATGCCGAACGGATGACCGCCGAGCGTGCCGTATTCTTCCTCATACACCTTCTTGAACAGCGTGCTCTGGTCAAATTCGGCCGCTTTCTCAAGATCCTTGCCCAACGTCTTTTTGCCGACGTTCATGACCTTAACCTTGAGCGCCTGCCCCGTCTCGGACTGGTCGATCAGGTATTTCAGGCCGCGCCAGGTGCCTTCGAGAGCTTGGAACTTCTCGTTGTGCATGATCTCATTGAGCTGCTGGCTCAACTTGCGATCAATCTCAGCTTGCCAAGCCTTGATGGTGCGCTCCATGTCGCCGGAGATCACCTTCGCGCCCTGCATGGCGTACTTCAACACCTCGCCGATGTACTGCGAGTTGCGATCCTTTTCCTCAGTCGACTTGTACTTCGTCTGCTTGAGGATGTTCTCAAGAAGGCTATCGGTCTCCTCGGTTGTCGTGGTTGTCTGTGCTTGTCCAGCGGCTTGTGTTTCGTCGGCCATGGATCATTCCCCCTTCGGCGCATCGGCCGCGTCAACACCCATCTTCTTGGCCAGCGCCTGCACCTTTTCGGTGTTGCTCATGACTTGGCCGAGAATGTCTTCGAGCTTTTGATTGCTTTCCATCTTGGCGAGAACTTCATTGAGCCGCTCGCGCTCCTGGAGCAGCTTCTTCAGCGGCTCCACTTGTTGCGCGACGGCGGCCGGGCTGAAGTCGTCCATGCTTTCGAACTTGAGCTTGAGGCCGAGTTGTGAGCCGTCGCCGGCCAGGGTGTTGTTCACCCGCATGGAAACTTCAGGCGCGGCGGCCTTGAGCCGCTCATTGATATTGTCGCGATCGATCTCGTCGAACTTGCGTTCCTTCATGGCCGGCAAGTTGGCGGCATTGTCGCCGGACAAGTCGGCCAGGACGCCGACGACGAAGGGCAGTTCAACCTTTTTCAAGGCCCCGCCGTCTTCGACGTCATAAGTGATTTGCACGCGCGGCCGTCGAACGCGGTCGAGCTTTTTCTGGATACTCTCTGCCATGGCGGACTCTCCCGCGAGTGAAACGCCGCCGGCCGCGCCGGTGAGGCGGGTGAATTACGTGGCACTTTTGGCCGAGGACATCGTATCGACCAAGCGTTCCGTTCAGACTATCGCCCAACGGCTGGACCAGCAAGCGGGCGGTGCAAAAATCGGCGATTCTCATGGATACTACACGGCTTTCCTGCTCTTGACACGCCTACCCACCTTGCCCTATTCCCCGTTGCTATGTGTGGGCCGCGTTCCCTTTTGATCGCACTGGTCCTGATCACCGGATGCAACGGTCTTTCCCTCCGCAAAGCCGACGGGGCTTCGGCCGCGGAAAGTCTGCGCTCGGCACTGAGTCTCCAGGCGCCCGGTCCCGAGACCAAGAAGTATCTGACAAAACACGGAATTGAATCAGGTTTCACCTTCGACCCGGCGGCGACCGCGCAGAAAGTCACAGATCAGACGTCGGCGGAAGGCCGGCTCGTGCTCGCCGAGTTATGCGACCTTGCCGGGCGCGAAGCTGAAGTATGGTCACCCAGCAAGTCACTGGGCCATTACCTGAACGCGGCATGGTACTCGTCACGCGCGCTTTTCGATGAAGCCGATGAATTGCCCATCGAGCGCCGGCCCGATGCCGTCGCCATTTACAATCATGCCGTCGAACGCTTTCTGCGGCGATCCGGCGGTCGCAAGTTGTTACCGGACGACAAGTGGGCCGCGGCCCTGGCGGAGCGCGACATTCGTGTGACGGTTCGACGCGATGATGTGGTGTGGCAGCCGGAGCCGTTCGATGAAATCAAATTTGCCAACGATTACATTGCCATCGGCGTGCCCAGCCGAAAGCGCGACGGAATCGGTGTGCCGCTCATGGCCGTACGGCAACGTGGTTGGCGCGATGCTGACCGCCAGGCCGCACCGGAGAAGTTTTTCCCGCCGGTGCAAACCTACGCGATGACGGCGCTCTTGCGCTTCGAAGCCAACGAAACTGGATCACGCCCGAATGCCGTGTTGGAATTGCATGATCCGCTTCGCTACGACGGCGTGCAGTTCGCCGGCCGCAACGTGGCACTCGCCGCCGACACCACCACACCGCTGGTCCATCAAGTCACCAACAGTGATCTGGAACGCATCACGCAATTGGGCCTGTTCGACCCGCAGCGGGAGGACCACAAGACCGGGTTGTATCTGACACACCCGTATGAACGCGGCAAGATTCCCGTCGTGCTGATTCACGGCATATGGTCCAGCCCCAAAACGTGGACACGCACCATCAACGACCTGCGTGCCGACCCGGCCATCCGCGAGCGCTATCAGTTTTGGACGTTTCAATATCCGACAGGAAACCCGTTCATTCACTCGGCCGCTAAGCTCCGCCGATCGCTCGCCGAGCTTCGCAGCTACTATGACCCCGACGGCAGCGACCCGGCTTTCGACCAGATGGTGCTAGTCGGCCATAGCATGGGCGGGTTGATTGCCAAGACGATGATTGCATCATCGCGCGACGAAGTGTGGAAGCTCATCAGCCCGCGGCCTTTCGACGAACTCAAAGCATCAGCTGAAGACAAGGAACTGTTTCGTCAGACCTTCTTCTTCGAGCCGGTGACGTCGGCCAAGCGTGCTGTCTTCATCGCCGTGCCGCACCGTGGCAGCTTGCTCGGCGACAACTGGCTCGGCCAGATCGGCGACCGCATCATCCGCAGACCCAACGTGCTGGTGAGGGCGCACGAACTTCTGCTGCGGCAAAATGGTGACGACTTTTTTACCAGCGGATTCACCCAGGGGATCCCGTCCAGCATCCGCATGTTGCGCATGCACTCGCCGCTTTTACAGACAGTTGATCGTCTGGCCATCAATGCCAACATTCCGCGCCACTCGATCATCGCCCGGGTGGCCCCGATGCCGCTGGCCGTTTCTTCGGACGGCGTGGTACCCTATGACAGTGCCCACATGGACGGCGTCTCGTCGGAGAAAATCGTCATCGGCAGCCACACCTGCCTGGATCAATCGGATGTGATCGACGAAGTCCGCCGCATCTTGTTCCAGCATGTGGAAGCG
>JANNLP010000103.1:0-3731 GCA_031396905.1 Gemmataceae bacterium | reverse complement strand
GTCGCCAAACTCTTTCTGTGCCACCTGTTGCAGGATCGACTTATGATTGGAATGTTCGCCGGCGATCACGTCGTCAATTTCGGGCAGTAACAATGCCAGCACGATCGGCTTGACCGCATCCAGGCCGCCGTCGATGAAGATTGCGCCGACCAGTGACTCGAAAGCGTCAGCCAGCAGGTTGCTCGGTCCATCCGGCCCACGCCGCATGCCTTTGCCGAAAAACAGAAAGTCCTGAAGCCCGAGTTTTTTGCCCATGCGGGCGCAAGTTCGCCGGCTGACGACGACCGATTTCACTTTGGTCATGTCGCCTTCGTGAAATTCCGGATAGCGAACGAACAGTTGCTCGCAACAAATGAGCCCGAGAACCGAATCACCCAGGAACTCCAGCCGCTCGTTGGAGGCACTGCGGGTGTTGGCGACGGAGGTATGCGTCAGGGCGGCCCGGAGCAGGTCCGGGGCCTTGAATTGGTAGCCGATGGCTTCCTGACAAGCCGATATTACATCCGTCTCGGCGGGTGTAGCGGTGCGGGTTGGCAAATGTCGTGCCCGAACGGTCGATAGGGGCTGAACTTAGAACTTACCGACCCCGGACGGACGTGTCAATTCCCGGAAAATCGGGCGAGTCGAATCCCGGGTCGCCTGGCGGTGTATGATATGACATACGACTCTTGAGCCGTCGGCAGCCCCCGCCGGCTCCAGAGGCCTAGCATGAGGGGTTTCCACACATGACGGTTCGACGAATTCACCCAGCTCTGGCATTCCTGGTGGCCGGATTTGCATTGGCCGCGCCGGTCGGCGCTCAGACGTCGCCGCCGGTCGCCACGCACCGCACCGAGCCATTCAGCTTCCGTCACGTCGTCAAAGGCGTGCTGCCGGCCGTCGTCAGCATCGACGCCAAGGTCAGCCGCAATAAGTTGAACGCGTTTCGCAATGAACAGGGCAGCGAGTCGAACGACCTTCGCAAGTTCTTCGACAATCTTGAATCGAAGCCCGCACCCAAGCAAAACGACGACATGAGCGTCGGCTTCGGTTCCGGCTTCATCGTCGACACCCGCGGCATCGTGCTGACAAACTTCCACGTCGTCGAGAACGCCGACCTGGTCGAGATTACATTAACCGGCGGCCGCAAGTTCACTTCGCGCGACATCAAGAGCGACAAGAAAACCGACTTGGCCATCGTCCGCTTCGATCCGCAGGATGCCAAGTTGACAGCTCTGGAATTGGCCGACAGCGACGTGATGGAAGTGGGCGACCGCGTGCTGGCGATCGGCGCGCCATTTGGCCTGTCCGGTTCAGTGACCAGCGGCATCATCAGTGCCAAGGGCCGCGATGTGGATTTGAATCCGCTGGATGACTTCCTGCAAACTGATGCGGCAATCAACCCCGGCAATTCCGGTGGCCCGCTGATCAACCTCGACGGCAAAGTGATCGGCGTGAACTCCGCCATCAAGAGCGGCAACGGGAATTTTCAGGGCGTCAGCTTTGCCATCTCCAGCAACATGACCCGGAGCGTGATGCTCCCGCTCATCCGGGATGGCGTGGTCAAGCGGCCATACATCGGCATTCGTTCCAGCACCGCCCGCAAGGACGCCAGTCGGCCCGGTGCCGGCGTGATCGTAGCTAGCGTCGTCGCCAAAGCGCCAGCCGAGAAGGGCGGCATTCTCGCCAAGGACGCGATCACGTCCATCAACGGCAAACCAATCGAGGAGTTCCGCGATCTCACCAAAGCCATCGCCAATCAACCGGTCGGCGCAACCGTGGAATTGGGCATCCTTCGCGACGGCAGGCCCACGAAAGTCCAGGTCGTTCTCGAAGAAGAACCCAAGGACTACAACCCGATCAAGCCGCGGCCTACCGGTCGGCCCATCGCCGGCAATGGCCAGGTTGTGACGCTGATCAAGGCCGGCCTGCAATTGTCATCGTTGACCGAAGAACAAACCCAGCGGCTCGGCATCAAACAATCCGGAGCCGCGATCGTCCACGGCGTGTTCCAAAACGGCTTGGCCGACAAAGCGGGCATCGCGCCCGGCACCGTGATCTTGAGGGTCAACGATCAAACGATTGACTCTGCCGACGATGCGATGTCCATCATCGAAGCCAGCCTGGACGAAGACGGCGCTACGCTGCAAATCCAAGTCGGCCGCAAGATCAGCACCGTGACCTTGCAGGCGAAGTAGTTTCAAAGGCCGAATTCGCGTTCACCGGAACGCGGATTCGGTCCAAATCAATCTCGTTAACCAGAGTTTCAGCTGGAAGCGCTGCACATACAGCGGCCGCGTCCCTGGCATGCGCTCACATCAATTTCCAGTTACCCAACTGATTTTGGAATCAAGCTAATTCCTGACGGAGTCAATAAAACGAAACTTCGAAGTCGGACCCACCGATTCTCAGATTAAAGAGCAGGAGAGTCTAGATGCCAGAAAACTCAGACAAGAGTCCGGTGAAAAACGGGGCTGACAAACACATGATTGCTGGGGCCATGTCAAATCGCGATTGGTGGCCGAACCAGTTGAAGCTCGAACTCCTGCACCAGCATTCCACGAAGTCCAATCCAATGGGTGAGGACTTCAACTATGCGGAAGAGTTTAAGAGCCTAGACCTGGCAGCGGTCAAAAAAGATCTCGCGCTGTTGATGACCAACTCGCAGGACTGGTGGCCGGCGGACTTCGGCCATTACGGCCCGCTGTTCATTCGCATGGCATGGCACAGCGCCGGCACTTACCGCACCGGCGATGGTCGCGGCGGCGCGGGTCGGGGCCAGCAGCGCTTCGCGCCGCTTAACAGTTGGCCGGACAATGTCAGTCTGGACAAGGCGCGCAGGCTTCTTTGGCCAATCAAGCAGAAGTACGGCCGGAAGATTTCGTGGGCCGACTTGATGATTCTCACGGGAAACGTCGCGCTGGAGTCGATGGGATTCAAGACGTTCGGTTTTGGCGGCGGACGTGAGGACGTGTGGGAGCCGGATCACGACGTCTACTGGGGTATGGAGTCAATCTGGCTGGGCGGTGACAAGCGCTATGCACACGGTTCAGAGGGCGTTGCGAAGGACAGAGCGGTGCTCGTGTCCGATGACACGGCGGACGGGAAAATGCACGGCCGCAACCTGGAGAAGCCGCTGGCCGCGGTGCAGATGGGCCTGATCTACGTCAACCCCGAAGGTCCGGACGGCAATCCCGATCCGCTCGCCGCCGCGAAGGACATCCGCGAAACATTTGCCCGCATGGCCATGAACGACGAGGAGACGGTCGCGCTGATCGCCGGCGGCCACTCGTTCGGCAAGACCCATGGCGCCGCCGATTCGACTCACGTTGCGCCCGAGCCTGAAGCGTCCGGCCTCGAGGACCAAGGGTTCGGCTGGAAGAACAGCTTTGGTAAAGGCAAAGGCGCTGACGCAATCACCAGCGGCTTGGAAGTCACTTGGACCACCAATCCCACAAAGTGGAGTAACGGCTTCTTCCAGAGCCTTTTCGGCTACGAGTGGGAACTAACGAAAAGCCCCGGCGGTGCCCAGCAGTGGAAGCCGAAAGGCAATGCGGGTACCGGCACTGTGCCGCATGCACATGACGCCTCGAAGCGGATCGCGCCTTCCATGCTGACCACGGATCTCGCCATGCGGTTCGACCCGGCTTTCGAAAAAATCTCGCGGCGTTTCCTGGCGAATCCCGACCAATTCGCCGACGCGTTTGCCCGCGCGTGGTTCAAGCTCACGCACCGCGACATGGGACCGCGCG
>JANNLP010000055.1:0-4386 GCA_031396905.1 Gemmataceae bacterium | reverse complement strand
CTGACCACGATGTCGTCGATACCCACCCACTCGTCGTTACCGACGGCGTTGGCAGTAATCATGCGGACCTGGACCAGCGGCTGATTGTCAACCGCACCTGGCAACATGGTCGTGAACGGGGCCAAAGTGCTGGCAAGATTTGGCCCGGCGGTGACATCACCGGAGAAGCCAGCGGGCACGTTGACGAAATTGCCGGCATTGCCGACGCGATACTGCAGGGCGATCCTCTGAACGGCATTGTCGGCCGTCCCGTCGATGTCCCGCAGGTTGTATGAAATCGTGATGTTGGCTCGGCCCGTCGAGTTGAGGTAAATGACCAGATTCGGCGCGTCGGCGGTTCCATCACCCTGAAGCGCGACAACAGGATTTGCCAAGCCGTCGAATTCCGCCACGCCGCCGGTGGTCAGAGCCGTATTGCTGCCCTGGTTGGCAATCACGTCGATGGTCGAATATGGCGTAACAATAGTTTGTGGATCAATGCCTTCGCCAAACGTGTCGTCACCCAGGAACCCAACAACGCTTGGCACGCTGGCCCAGTTATCGTCAGCGGAAATGAGGCTGGCGTTATTCCAATTCTGATAGAAATTGCTCACCGCCAGGTTGTGCGGAGTGGTATCCGGCGTGATTCGATCTTCCAATTGGAACAGCCGCCTCAGTTGCCGCAGGCGGAGGGGCTTCGCGCGGCGGCCAAACCAACGGAACATTCGCGACGACATGACACGGACTCCCGCGGACGTATTGACACAGTTGCATTTCCTTTAGATCGACCCGCCAAACCGCAGCCGGAATTGGATAAAGTCGCTGGCCGCCACCGCGCCGTCGTTGTCGTAGTCGAAGATGGGGCTGTTGCCGCCGAGAGCCAAGCGGAATTGGATAAAGTCGTTCGCGGCCACGTTGCCGTCGCCATCATGATCGCCAAAGAAGCGGAAAATGTTCGTAGCCGGACTTGGCGATAGGGTGGACGCCAACACATAGTTGTCGCCCGCCGTGCCGTCGCCATCGCCATCGAAGAATCCACCGTCAATTTCAGTGGCGAGTGCAGTCAGCGTGTAGCGACCATCGGTCAGCGACGTGAATTCCACCGGGCCGCCAGTGAACGTAAGCGTGACGCTGTTGCCGCTCGGCACCACATTCAGAGTCACGACCGCATTATCCTGGCGCTTGAGTTGAAACGCATCCGCTGGGTTCGCAGGCAGCGTCACGGCCGAGTCAAATGTGATCACGAGACTCGTGACCCGCGATCGTTGCGCTGAACCATCGTTGATTTGCACCGACACGATCTTCGCCGGCGTCGCTTGCACCTCGAACGCGCCAATGTCCACCGCGCCGTTTACGTTTCGTGCGAACCCGGTACCGCGCTGGTCGAACAAAAGTCCGGCGGTGTTGCTGCCCCCATTGATCGCTGGGCTGCCGGGCAACAGCGCGTGGGTCATGGTTGGGCCGCCATTGTCGGCGAGTGATCCCACCTTGGCATCAAGCGGCGCCGCCTTGGTGCCGGAAAGATTGCCGGGCTGTAAGGTGAAATCACCGACGTCGGCGATTCCAATCAAGTTATTCGTCCCTTGAATCGTTCCGGAGTAGCTAATGTCCGGCGGCCCGGTGACACTCGAGTTGCCGGCCACTATGGAGCTTGAGAGGTTCAGTTTTGCCTGGGAGAGGATGTGAAGCCCGCCACCGCCGAAACCAGTGGAGTTATTGACAATAGTGCTGTTGGAAATACCGAGCGTCGCTGGCCCTTGAAAGAAAGCAATCGCGCCGCCATAGCCTTCGTGAAACGTATTGGCGATAAACTCGTACGCGACGTTGTTCGACAATGTCGAGTTCCTGATTGTGTACTGAGGAGTCGGGAGTTTGGTGGCCCACGAATTTACATCGATCGCGCCGCCACGTGGTGAATAAATGCCGTTACCGGCGACGTTTCCGGTCAGGGCGCAATCGGAAATCGAGAACCCACCAACATTGATGGCGATTCCCGCGCCAATACCGGTCGACGAATTATCGGCGATGGTTGAACGCACGAGGTTGAGTCGACCCGTTGCGACCAATGGGTCACCATTAAGGAAGATGCCTCCCCCACTAATTTTTGTCGAGTTATTGGTAACTTGAGAATCGGTAAGCGAAACAACGACACCTGCCGCTTTCGCATAAATGCCGCCACCGTAGTTGGTCGATTGGCAATTCGTAATGGTGACGTGGTCCAGATTCAGTTTTCCCGCATCAAAGAAGATGCCGCCGCCGTCACCGTTGATCGAACCGTTGGCCAGAGTCAGGTCGCTGATGGAGAATTCCACGCCGGCCGCCGTCGCGGTGGTGCGGAAGACCCTGCTGGTTCCGCCAGCGTCCAGTGTCAGAGGAGCACTCGGGCCGATGATGGTGACGGCCGCGTCGAGTTTGTATTCGCCGCCGGTCATCGAAATCGTGCTGGAACCTGCAAAGATCGTGTTGCTGAACTTGATTTTCGACGCTTTGCCGTCGGTGTTGGAAAGCAGAACGGCTTCGCGGAAGCTCAGTTCGCCGAAGCCGTATTTCATATCGACGACATCGGACGCTTCATCAACAATGTAGACATCGGCGATATCACAAATCAGAAATGCAAATGCGACTGTGTCGCCGGCACTGGGCGTTGGCGTATCCTTATCGAACACTTCGTTAGGCGATGCGATTAATGCGTAAATGCCATTGTCCGATACATCCCAGCCGGCTTTTCCATTGGCCGGCACGGGGATTTCGTAAGTGGCCACGATCGACTGCGCATCGGCGCCGGGTGTTGCACTTATAAACGTTGGATACTCGAAATATCCATTTGGTCCAGGGATGTACAAGTCGCCGGTGCCGAGTGACGAGTAATCAACTAACATCGATCCGCGTGGATCAAAATACGTCACGGTAAACTGGAAGGTGGTATTCGGGCTGGGCTCGTCAACGACCACATCAATGTTCGCTGCCATCGGCTTGAAATTCAGAGTTTCAACCGCGCCAATATCGTTGGCATAGTTCTCAAGGCGCGCGTAACCGAAGCCCCGCTGGTCTTCGGTTTGGGCATCTTGATCGACGCCGCCTTCTCGCACCGGGCTGTCATCGGCAGGCATATGCGTGAGTGTCGGCCCGCCGTTATCAGCCAACGGGCCGAGCTTGGCGTTCACGGGCGACATGTTGGTGCCCTTGAAATTGCCATTTCCGGTGATAGTCGCCGCATCTGTGGTACCGAACAAACTGTAGCCGGCCTGGATCGTGCCGCTGACATCCGAGGTGCTGCCTGCACCGCCCGTGTTTTGTGCGACGATTGTGCTGTCGATGATGACGGCACCGCCGACGCTGACACCACGCCCGGTACCGGTCGAACTGACGACCGAGTTTTGCGTGATGGTGGTGTTGCGAACGCGCAATTGACCGGTAAAGCCTGACGAAGTACGAATCGCGCCACCATGAGCACCAGCAGTGTTGCCTGACAGCGTGGAATTGATGACCGTGGCGGCGCTCGCTGCCCCGACTAGGACCGCGCCGCCTGAGCCGAATGGGCCAGTATTGTTACCGGACAAAGTCGAATTGCGAATGCTCAAGGTGCCACCCGCCGAATACACCGCGCCGCCGCCAGCCGTAGCGCTGCTGCCTGATAATGTGCAATTCAAGATGGTAATGATGGACGACGCCGTGCCCGCCACAAGTCCGCCAACATTGGCAAAACTGTTGTTAAGAACGCAGTTGCTAAAAGTGGCGGTGGCGTTGTTCACCAATACGACGCCGCCGTTGCCTGTGGTGCCACCGTTGGTGAATTTCAAATCACTGAAATCAACCTGCTTGCCGCCTGTTGTGGAGATTTGCAAAAGGCGGGTGCCAAGTTGTCCGTCGAGATCAAGAAGTTTTGCGCCGGGGCCATGAATTGCGAGGTCATCCGTAATCGTCGGCAATTCGGCTCCCAACAGAATGGTGCCAACCAATCCCGTGGCATCGATGCTGTCTACACCGGCATTGGCGTTCGCCTGCGTGATGCAGTACCGCAAATCGCCCGCCAGTCCAGCGCCCGCACCGGTATCGGTCAGGGCATCGACGACATAGATGGCCGGGGCAATGCGCGACTCCAGCGCTGCCAGCATCAACCGGCTGCGACACATTGACCGCCGTGCATTGCGCGTCCCATGGTTGTTGATTTGGCGTAAGCGGTTCATGATCAATCTCCGTGTCGTCGATGCGAATGGTGGGCCGGGTTCCCAAGCGTAATCGGCAGGTAAGAAGCGCCAGAAAACCACACGAATCATCGAAATCGTGCCAACCGCCCGCGAATCGGCTAATCTGACACGGCATGAGCGAAGTCACGCGAATTCTGAGCGCCATTGATGGCGGCGACACGCTTGCCGCCCATGAATTGCTGCCACTTGTCTACAACGA
>JANNLP010000054.1:0-14139 GCA_031396905.1 Gemmataceae bacterium | reverse complement strand
GGCCGAGAAACTTGAAATCGCGCACGCGCTCAATGCTCTGGGTGTGGATGTGATCGAAGCCGGGTTTCCCATCGCGTCGCCCGGCGACTTCGAAGCCGTGCAAGCCATCGCCCGAGAAGTGCAGGGGCCGACGATCTGTGGCCTGGCCCGCTGCGCGAACATTGATATTGATCGGGCGGGCGCGGCGGTGAAAGACTCGGCCAAGCCGCGCATCCACACCTTTATTTCGACTTCTGATATTCACATCGAACATCAGTTGCGGTCGGATCGCAAGTCGGTGTTGCAAAAGGCCCGCGAATGCGTCGCCCGGGCAAAGTCGTTGATTAGCGACATCGAGTTCTCGCCGATGGATGCCACGCGGTCGGACCGGGATTTTCTGTACGAAGTTTTGGCGGCGGTGATTGCCGAAGGCGCGACCACGCTGAACATCCCCGACACGGTGGGTTATGCGACGCCGGAGGAATACGGCGCCATGATTGCCGGCATCATCAAGAATGTGCCCGGCGCGAACAAGTGCATTCTCTCCACGCACACGCATGATGACCTGGGCATGGCTGTGGCCAACGCACTGGCCGGCGTCGTTGGCGGGGCACGGCAAGTCGAATGCACCATCAACGGCATCGGCGAGCGGGCCGGCAACGCTGCACTGGAAGAGGTGGTGATGGCCTTGCGCACCCGCGCGGATCAGTACGGCATTACCACGGGCATCAACAGTCAACTGCTCGTACCAACGAGCCGGAAACTGGCCCATATCACCGGGCTGGCCGTACCGCGGAATAAGGCTGTGGTCGGGCAGAACGCCTTCGCGCACGAGTCCGGCATCCATCAGGACGGCATGTTGAAGCACCGGAATACGTACGAGATCATGAACCCCGAGGATGTCGGCCTGCCCAAGACGGAAATCGTGCTCGGCAAGCATTCCGGTCGGCACGCCCTCAAACAGCGAGTGTCCGAGTTGGGCTATCATCTGGATGAGGCGCAATTTCAGTTGCTGTTCGACCAATTCAAGGCATTGGCCGACCGTAAGAAAACAATTTACGACGCCGATGTGGAAGCGCTGGCCGAGACGCTGCTGCACAAAGGCTCGACCTCAGCCATGTGGACGCTCGAAGCGTTCACAACCAATGCCGGTACAGGTACCATCCCGATGGCGGCCGTGTGTCTCTGGCGCAAAGATGGCGAGATCCTCAAAGACGCTGCCATGGGCGACGGCCCGATCGACGCCATTTTCACTTGCATCGAACGCATCGCCGGCATCAAAGTGAAGCTCAACGATTACCGCGTGAGAAGCGTAACGGTCGGCGAAGACGCCCTCGGCGAAGCGCAAATCGAATGCGAATACAACGGTCAGACATTGCGTGGTCGGGGAGTCAGCACCGACATCGTCGAAGCGTCGGCACAAGCGTTCCTTCAAGTCATCAACCACGCCGCGCAGAAACAGGAATCGGCCGTGCGGCTGAGTCCTTATCAACTGTCGGCAACAGCGGCGGAGGCGTAAGCCGCTTGCACCTTAGCGCGAATCAATCACCTACTTGGAGTCAACCACATGCGCACCACCATGCTTATCGCTCTTCTCGCCATCCCCACATTCGCCGACGAGCCAAAGCCGGTGCCGAAACTTGCGGATGCGGCTTGGTTGGCCGGCGGATGGAAAAGCGATCAAGCCGGAAAGATGGTGATGGAGGAGTCGTGGCAAGCGCCGGAGAATGGTTCGATGGTCGGTTGCTTTCGCATGACGGGACGCGGGCAGCCGGCACTGTACGAGCTGCTCTTATTGGAAGAGCAAGCCGACGGGGTGTGGATGCGGCTTCGGCACTATGGCCCGCAGATGGTTGATCGCGATGAAAAGCCGATCCGGTTGAAATTGGCTGAGGCCAGCGACAAGCGACTCTTGTTCACCAATCCGGACAACGGCAAGCCAAAACGCATCGTTTACGAACGCGAAAACCAGTCGCCGGTGGTCGTAACGATTGAAACGGAACGCGACGGAAAGCCCACAAAACTTACGCTTAAACTTTTCAGGGTGGCTGGGTTAAGCAGTAGTCGCTAATTACTTACGGTGACGTATCTTAGCTCGCATGCGCCGCTTCTTGCGCCCTACCTTGCGTCGCCCTTTGCCGCGCCGAGCTGCCATTCCGTTTGCTCCGACTTTGTTTATGGTGCCGCTTAAATCGCAGACGGTTTGTTCTAGACCTTGGAACCCGTTCCGACAAGCCTGCCAGGGTCGGTCATAATTCGAAACTGGCCACGCAGGGTGGCCAAGTTACCTAGACCTCTCTATTTGTGAAGGATCGGCGGAGGAGCCGGCTCGCCGACCCGGTTTCGGGTTGTCGGCCATCCGGCGACGGAGTAGAACTTTGGTTTCGGCAGAGACGGGGCTGCCCAAACGGCGACAGGGCAACGCTTTATGCGCTACCACCTGATCGACCGCATCCTGGCCGTAGAACCAGGCAAAACCCTGCGGGCCAGCAAGCAACTGACGCTCGGCGAGGAATATCTCGCCGATCATTTCCCCAGCTTCCCGGTGATGCCCGGAGTGCTGATGTTGCAGGCCCTGGTCGAATCCGCCAGTTGGCTCGTCCGACTGACTCGTGATTTCGACCCCAGCGTCCTCGTGTTACGAGAAGCGAAAAACGTCAAATACGGCACGTTTTTCGCACCCGGTAACCGAATGAACGTTGTGGTGGACTACGTCGGCGAGACCGATGGCAAGTTCGCCTTCAAGGGCAAAGGCGAGGTTAACGGGCAAGGCACTGTGTCGGCCGCGTTCAGCCTCGGCGGTTACAACTTGCGGGATAAAAATCCCGCGTGGACTGACCGCGACGTGGAACTCGTGAAAACGCTGCGCAGCCATTGCCAATGGCTGCAATTGGAGCGATAACTCAGCGATGCAATTGGCCGAACGAGTCGCGTTGGTGACCGGCGGGAGCCGCGGTATTGGCCGGGCCATCGTGAAAGCGCTGGCAGGCGACGGTGCCAAAGTGGCATTCGTTTTCCGCGGCAGCCAGGAGCACGCAGACTCGCTGGTGAAAGAACTTACGTCAAATGGCGGTGTGGCTCTTGCAATCCAGGGCGACGTGGCCGAACCCGGCGTGGCGACGAAAATCGTAGAACGGGTCGTGAATGAATTGGGCCGGCTGGACGTCTTAGTCAACAACGCCGGCATTATCCGCGACGGCCTCTTCGTGCGCATGAGCGACGCCGACTGGGATGACGTAATTGCCACGAATCTTCGCGGCACGTATTCATTTTGCCGGGCGGCGGTCGAACAAATGGCCCTGCGGCAACGATACGGTCGAATTATCAACGTGAGCAGCGTCGCCGCTGAACACGTGAACGCGGGACAGACGAACTACGCGGCCAGCAAAGGCGCCATCAACGCCTTCACTCGCGCGCTAGCCGTGGAAGTCGCCGGGCGAAATGTGACGGTAAATGCCGTTGCCCCCGGTTTCATTTCCACAGATATGACGGAGTCGATTCGCAACAAAGCGGGTGACTTCATCAAGAAGGTGATCCCGATGAAGCGCGTCGGCGAACCGGAGGAAATCGCGAAAGTCGTCGCGTTTCTTGCCGGCCCCTCGGCCGCCTACATCACAGGTCAGGTGCTGACGGTCGATGGCGGCCTCAGCCTCGGGGCAGTGTCCCCGTGATTAGATTGGCGTTACTCATAGAGAGGGTTGAACGATGACGAATGACGAGATTTACGCGAAGGTCGCCGGCACGCTGGTCGAGGCGTTGAACGTAGACGACGATGAAATCAAGCCGACGGCGACATTGCAAGGTGATCTTGGAGCCGAGTCGATCGACTTCCTCGATATTGTTTTCCGCCTCGAGCGCGAATTCAGCATCAAGATCCCGCGCGGCGAGCTCTTCCCGGAATCGATTTTCCAGGGCGACCCGGACCTTGTTCAGGATGGCAAAGTCACCGCCAAAGGCTTGGCCGAACTCCACGAGCGCATGCCGTATGCCAACTTGGAAGAGTTCGACAAGAACCCGGAATTGAGCCACCTCGGCGAGATCTTCACCGTAGATCTGATCAGCCGCTACATACAGACAAAGTTGGCAATCTGATTTGGTAGGGTGGGTCGAGGCTTTGCGAGACCCACAAAGGCGACTGGCCAAGCGTGGTAGGTCTCGCAAAGCCTCGATCCACCCTACGAATTGGCTTCATGCGCTGGATCTGGATCGACCGCTTTCTGACGTTTGACAAGGCGAAGGCCGCTTCCGCCGTGAAGTACCTGACGCTGGCGGAAGACCACTTCGCACAGCACTTCCCCGGCTATCCGGTCATGCCCGTTCCGTTGATGCTCGAAGGGTTGGCACAAACGGGCGGCATACTCGTCGGCGATGCCAACGATTTCAAAGAAAAAGTCGTTCTCGCCAAGCTCGCCAACGTGAAGTTCACGGCCGATGCGGTGGCCGGGCAGGAACTCGTTTACAAAGTCAAAATGGAATCGCTCCGCGCCGAAGGCGCGATCATCAGCGGCGAGGTTTTCGCCGACGACATGCTGATCGGCACGGCTGAAATCCAGTTCGCACATCTCGACAGTGCCCGCTCCGGCGCGATCTTCGGCGACCACAATTTCGTCTTCACTGGCGAGCTTTCGCGAATGCTCACCTTGGCGCGCGCGGCTGCGAAGAGTTAGTCTGTGGCGAGCGTCGGAGCGTAAGCCCGACGTGGTCTCGGTTGGTTTTGTCACGGACTACTGCACGTCGAGCTTACGCTTCGACGCTCGCCACAGCACTCGCATGGATGCGTTAACCCCTGGCATGACCGCGTGGCCCACCGCGCTGTACCCCGCTTTGCGGCAAGTGTGGTCGCGCACGCTTTTTGCCGGACAATCGGCAACGCCGCAACGACCACGTCTGCAATCTCTGTTCGTACTCATCGCATTGCCAGCGCTATTGCTTTACCCATGCTTGGACTTCCGCCTGCTTGAGCCGGATGAAGGCCGCTACGCCGAGATTCCCCGCGAGATGCTGGCCCGCGGCGACTGGATCGTGCCAATACTTCAGGGTGAGCCGTATCTCGATAAACCGCCCATGCTGTACTGGCTCGTCATGGCGAGCTACAGCGTGTTCGGTGTCCACGATTGGGCGGCACGCATTCCAACGGCACTCGCAGTGCACGGCTCCATTCTGACAATCTACCTCTTCGGTTGCCGCCTGTTCGGCCAGCGGCGAGCGCTGCGTGGAGCGTTGATGCTCAGCGTGATGCCCGGCTTGGTCGGCATTGGCCGGCTTCTGAATCTCGATGGCTTGCTGACGCTATGGGTCACGCTGGGGTTATTCGCGGGCTTTCGTTTTGTTCAGTCGGACCGACCACGCTGGGCGTTTGCGGTGTGGACATTGGCGTGCGGCCTGGGTGTGCTGACAAAGGGTCCAATTGCCGTTGTTTTAGTAATTGCGCCGCTGATCGCATGGCGATGGCTGAATCCCGAGCGGCGAACATTGCTCGGCTGGCGTACATGCGCGGCATTCTTCGCCGGTGTGTTGGCGATCAACATCCCGTGGTACATCGCCATCTCGCTGCGAGAACCGACGTTTGTCCGGTACTTCTTCTGGCAGCACAACGTCCAGCGCTTTCTCACTCCGTTTGATCACTTGCAACCGATCTGGTACTACGGGCCGATTCTGTTCGTCTGCCTCTTGCCCGCGATATTCTGGGCCATACCGATTCTGCGCGGGCTGATCTCCGGTAATGCAACATTAGCCGCGCGGCGCAGCTCCGAATTGAGCTTCTGCCTGTTGTCTTGCGGATTCTGCATCGTGTTCTTCTCGGTGTCCGGCTGCAAGCTGCCGACCTATATCCTGCCCGCGCTGCCACCCCTGGCACTCGCCCTCGGCGTGTTAATGGAAACCGGCGATCAACTCTTCACGCGTCGGCAGTGGATCGTCGGTGGAACCTGGCTTGGCGCAATGGTCGCTGGGCTGTGGATATTGATGCCCGCATATGCCCATGAACGTTCACCGCTGCGCGAGGCGAACATCGTGCGCGAACTTTGCGGCGACCCGGTCACAACTGTGCTGTGTTTTCCGCGCGAGTGCAACTCCGCGAGCTTTTATTTGGGCCGCGATGATTTCCGCGCCACACGGACCAAAAACATCGGCGACATCATCAACGACTGTTACACTCGTCCACGAACAGTCATCATGTTCACGCATCGCCATTCGATGGAGTCATTCGCCCAAGCGCTGCCGCCGCACTTGAACATGAAGCTAACGCCGCTGGCCGACTTCCGCACCAAAAACTCTCTCAGCATCATGGACAAAGCCGTCGGAGGTGCACCATGGGGCTTATGCGCGATTGCGGCCGTGGAACGACGCTGAAAGCCCGCCCGTTGCAACCGGCCGCCTTCTGAAATACACCATCCCTATGCGAACTCTCATTACTGGCGGTGGCGGGTTTATCGGGTCACATTTGTGTGAGCGGTTTTTGGCCGAGGGGCACGAAGTCGTTGCGGTGGATAACTTTATCACCGGGCAACCCGAGAACGTCGCGCATCTGAGTGCCAATCCCAAGTTCAGCCTGGTCAAACAAGATGTCTCGCAGCCGCTGCAGATCGATGGGCACTTGGATAACGTGCTGCATTTTGCCAGCCCGGCCAGCCCGGTCGATTATCTTAACTATCCGATTCAGACGCTGAAGGTCGGTTCGCTGGGCACGCATGTCACACTGGGATTGGCGCGAGCCAAGAACGCACGTTATCTCATGGCCAGTACCAGCGAGGTCTACGGCGACCCGGAGATTCACCCGCAGCGCGAGGAATATTGGGGCAACGTCAACCCGATCGGCATTCGCGGTTGCTACGACGAGGCCAAACGGTTCTCCGAAGCCATCGTCATGGCTTATCACCGTTATCACGGCCTCAACACGCACATCGTTCGCATTTTCAACACCTATGGCGAACGCATGAGGCTGGATGATGGCCGGGTGCTGCCGAACTTCATGGGCCAGGCGTTGCGCGGCGAACCGCTCACCGTATACGGCGATGGCTCGCAGACGCGGTCGTTTTGTTACGTCAGCGATTTAGTCGAGGGCATCTATCGATTGCTGTTCACCGATTTTCACGAACCCGTCAACTTGGGCAATCCGGATGAGATCACCATTCTTGAATTCGCACAGGAGATCAAAACCCTGATCGGCGGCGAGGCTGCTATAGTGTACAAACCCCTACCGCAGGACGACCCGAAGGTACGGCAACCCGACATCACTCGGGCTCGGCAATTGTTAGGGTGGGAGCCTAAGGTCGCTCGCCGTCAGGGGTTGGAGCGAACTTTGCGATACTTCCAGGATCAGGTCGCTCGCCAAAAACTTTGACATATTTAGTGTTTGGGACTTTACTTTCGGCCCAATCCGCAACGTATAATTGGTCGGATCACCTAACGGACCCGGTGTCGGCGGGGGTCGCCGATTCCCTTCGGGTGTGTGGGGCGATTTGCCGTCGCCACACCAGTCCCGTCAGCATCGCGCATTTGCAGCCGTTGTTACCGGTGGTCCGGTCGAGAACCGGATGACAGTCAAGAAACAACACTCGAGAATCATGCGTCGGCCCGCGGAGCCGTTGCGGCGTCGCCGCGCGTCAACCGCGCCGGCGTTCGCGCCGAAGCCGCCTCCCGTCATCGAACTTGATGATGAGGATGAGGACGCCGTCGAGGAGAAGGACGACGACGAGGAAGACGAAGAAGTCGCCGAGGAAAAGGCTGTCGAGGAACACGACGACACGGCTGCCGACGATACGTTGGGCGTCTATCTCCGGCAGATGGGTGCGATTCCACTTTTGAATCGCGTGCAAGAACTCTCCATGGCCATCGCGCTGGAAAACGCCCGCGACCGTTTTCGCCATGCTGCGTTATTGTGCGGGCCTGTTTTACGTCGGACATTAGCAACGTTCAAGAAAGTCAAATCAGGTGAACTGCTGATTGATCCGGTGATTGAAGTCGTCACCAGTCGGGGCAAGACCCGCGACGCCATTCAGAAGCGGTTGCCGACCAACCTGACGACCTTGCAGCGCTTTGTGCATCGGCTTGATGCGGAGTTCGTGGTGCTCATGCGCGCGGATTCGCAAATTGGCCGCAAACGTGGCCGGCTGCAACTGTGGCGCACTTTGCAAAAGGCCGCGCGCATTGGCGAAGAACTGTCGCCACGCACGGAGATCATCGAACACTGGGTCAACGATCTGATCGCCAAGGCCGCCGAGTGGCAGGATCAGTTCTCCCGGCCCGTGCGCTCAGCCTCCGTGAAAGTGCGTTCGAAACACAATCGTGCGCTTCGCGAAGCACTGCGGCCATTCCTGATCGCTCAGCAAGACCTGGACATGTTCGTCCGCGTGCTGCAAACGCGGCAAATCTGCTACCAGAAGAACCGTCGCGCTATGGCTGAGGCGAACCTGCGACTCGTCGTTTCCATTGCCAAGCGCTACCGCAATCGCGGCTTGGCGTTTGCTGACTTGATCCAGGAAGGCAATCGCGGTCTGATGCGGGCGGTGGATAAATACGAGCACCGCATGGGCTTCAAGTTCGGCACCTATGCCACGTGGTGGATTCGCCAGGGCATCACCCGGTCGCTGGCCGACCATGCCCGCACCGTGCGTGTGCCATGCCATCAAATTGGCATGTTGGCGGCCGTCGAGCGAGTCCGCGGCGAGTTAGTCCTCAAACTGTTCCGCGAACCATCGATCGATGAAATCGCCAAGGAAATGAAGCTACCCGTGGCGGAAGTGCGGTCGCTCCGCATTGTCGGCAAACATCCGGTGAGCTTGAACGACCCCGTCGGCGACGACGGCGAACGGGCCTTGGAAGACTTCCTCGGCAACCAATCGGAACCGAACCCTGGCGAAACGGTGGATCGCGCTCTGTTGCGCAACCGCGTCGGCGAGGTGTTGAAGTCGCTTAGCCCGCGTGAACGTGAAGTCATCGAAATGCGCTTCGGCCTGCGCGACGGCCAGGCCCGCACGCTGGACGAGGTCGCTCGCCGCTACGGCATCACCCGCGAACGCATCCGTCAAATTGAATCGCGCGGACTTTTGAAGTTACGCCAACCGTCACGCAGCACGCAACTCGCCGGCTTCGCGGATGAACGAGAATGATCGCATTAGTTCTTCGCCGGCTTGTCGCTGCTGTCGTTCTCAAGTTCGGCATCCAGATCGCGCAGCGTTTGCTGGGCGGTGCGTTCGTTAACGTCCTTGGCCGACACCGGCTTGCGGCTGTCCAAACGCGCTTCGCGCCGTGGTACTTCCAAATCGGTCTTCGCGTCCTTCTCAGGCGCTACGGCCTGGAACGTTGGCTGCAACAAGTTGGTCGGCGTGCAGCCGCCTAACATTCCGGTCACGAACAACAAACAAAGTGTCTTATTCATTTCCGCCCTCCCCCGTCCGACGGGGCGGTCTTGCCGGAGAGGCTCTTCGTCCGTTGACGATAGACCTCTTCGGCTTTCAGTTCCATAAGCATGGCTTCATCTTCGAGCTTGGTGTCACCGGTCTCCAACGCGATCTGTTTCAGGCGATCACAAACGGCCAGGCGACGTAAGAGATTGGCTTCTTCCTGGGCGCGAATGGCAGCCGCGGTCTCCACCGCTCTCTTCTCGATTTCAGATGGCCGAGGCCTTGGCTTCTCGGGCGTGGCAATCGGCGAAGTTGGCGGGCCGCCATTGAAACGCTGAAAGGCGCTCAAACCCGGGTCATTTTTGACCGGGCCCGCCCACACGGCAGTGGAACCGAGCAGCCCAAGCGCTATTGCACAAATGAATCGTCGCATCATGGCGTCCTGCCCCCATCGGCCCGCCCCCGCAGGCCGTGTTCGGATCGCGCGTAACTATCCCAAGTCAAGGCGGACGCTATGCCAAGTTGCCGGGAAAATGTAAAGAGGAGTTTTTGCTTCAATTCGACCCGCCCTGATACTCTAATCCGTAGCCCAGAACACTCAACATGGAGACAGTTATGGTGCGTTTTCTCATTCTCGCGGCGGCGCTCAGCACGGGAGCCATGCTGGCCGATACGACAGTTCCGTTGACTGGCGACAATTGCACGATTACCTTCGTCGGTACCAAGAAGGGTGGTAAACACGACGGCGGCTTCAAGAAGCTCAGCGGCAACGCTAAGTTCGGGGCCGATCCGACCACGCTCAAGATCGATGTCGAAATTGACATGAATTCAATGTTCACCGACAACGAAAAGGTCACTGACCATCTGAAGTCGCCGGACTTCTTCGACGTCAAGAACAACCCAAAGAGCAAATTCACCGTCACCAAGGTGGAAAAGGACAAGGACGGCTACAAGATGACGGGCAAGCTCGACATGCACGGCAAATCGAAAGAGATCACCATGCCCGCGAAGATCACGCAGACAGGCGATTCGCTGAAGCTGGAAAGCACATTCAAGATCAACCGCTTTGACTGGGATGTGAAGTACGGTAAAGGCAAGGTCGATGACAACGTGGAAATCAAGGTCAAGCTCGACGGCAAAGCCAAGTAATGGCCGCACTGCCTCCGATGAGTGAAGTCATTGATGCGCTACGTACGGCGGTGTTACCCGCCGCCGGCGTGGCAGCCGTGGTCTATTTTGTCGCTTCACTTTTGCCAGTTATTCGCCGCGGAACATTCCCTGCCGCGCTGGCGATTTCCTGCGGTTTAGTCGCAGGCAATTTGCAGCGCGAGGCGGTGGATTTCCGCTTGCACTCGGGACATCGTCTCCAGGCCAAAGAGTTCGGCCAGTCCCTGCAAGCGGCCGTCACTGGCGTGAATGAAACTAAAGCGGTGGTTCCGCCAGCTCGCTACTGGCTGCCGTTTATCGTTGCTGCCGGACTGGTGGCGAATGTCGTTTTTGAAATGTCCTCGTCGTTCGGCTGGCTGCTTCGATTTGTTGTAGCCGGCGTTGGCGGCTGGCTATTATCGCCAACAGAAACGGCGAACCAACATTGCGCTTACACCGCTGGCTATACGTTGTTGGCACTATGCGTCTGGTGGTTGCTCGATGAATACGAAGCTGGCGGTCTCCTGCCTTTGACCGCGTCTCTGGCGACTGGCGCTGCCGGAGTCCTGATGTTGTACGCTCATTGGGCCAGTTTCATGGATGTTGGCGTGATCGCATCTTCCGCTTTGTTTGGTGTCGGTTTGCTGGCCTGGTGGTTTCGCACGAACGCCGGGGCCGTTATCGCGATCCCAGCGCTGGGCGTACCAGGAATGATGCTGCTGGCGCAACAAAACGCCTCCAGCCAAGTGCCGGCCATGAGCTATTCGCTGATGGCTGCCGCGCCGCTGGCTCTCGGGTTGTTGTCGCTGCCGGGAATGAGCCGGCTAACTGGTCGTACCAGAGCATTCATGACGGCGTTGTTATGGCTCATTCCAGCGGGCGCATCACTGTATCTGGCATCGCGGGTCGAAGCGTTGGACTTTTGACCTGACGCGGAATTGCGTCAGCAATTACCATGACTGAGGAGCATCACAAGAACGCCCGGCCGTCATCGCGCGAGCGACACCAAAAGGGTCAATCGCGAAAATGCCGTGACGCCGGGCTTGAGAAGGGCGACGGAAAGCGAATTCGGCAACAACGCAAACGCCGCCGCCCGGCGAATGGGAAACAATAGTCGTGTCGAAGTCCAATCCTATTAGCGCCGTTGATGTGCACTTTCGCAAAAGTGCGTGGAAGCGGGCGCAAGCGCTTTTAGAGACCGAGTTGGCCAACACACCGAATGACCATTGGGTCATGACACAACTCGGCGTCACGCATTATGAACAGCGAAAATACAAAACGGCATTGCGGTTTTTCCGCGCCTCCGAAGCCATCGTGGCGGACTGTCCACTTACGTTGTGGAATCTGGCCGGCACGCTGGATGCACTGGGCAAATACGTGGATGCCATCGGCATCTACGTCCGCCTGCTCGAGTGCAGTGTCTCGCCCGATGCTGACCCCTGTTGGGAAAGTAAGCAATGGGCCAAGAATCTCAAGAACGACTGCGTCTACCGGCTCGGCGTGTGTTTTCAGCACCTGGCCAAGAATGGCAACGGCTCGCGTATTAACGCGGCTCGGCAGCTCACCAGGCCGGCTCGCTCAACATTGCAAGCGCTGACAAACGGCAAAAGTCGCACACTGGCGTAATCAATTCCAAACCCAGCCGTTGCCATGGCCTGATCGCGTAATCGCCAGCCACAAAAAAAGCCCACCCGTCGCCGGGTGGGCTTTTCGCATTGCTCAGCACACGGCCGAGCGGGGATTGTTATCTTCAGGTCAGGCACTGTTGCTGGATGGCCGGCGGATTGAAGTAGGCCGGGGAATAGTTTGACTGGCTGGCCCGGTTGGAGTCGGTTGTGGTGACCACACGGCCAGGGTTGGCGTACTGCCTAAAAACTTCGGTGAGCTGGCTGGCGGTTTGTGCGCCGTCGTGACGATACGCCTGCAGCTCGCCGGTCTTGTCACTAATAATGAGAGCCGTACCAGTGATCTCAAAATCAGCCGCCAGCCGGCGGCCATTAGGGGTGTCCGTATCCACGTAAAGGCAGATATAGGAGTCCTTGAGCGCCTTCACGGCCTCAGGGCTGAGGCTGCCTTCGGTTGCGATACCGTTCCAGGCGGGTGCCCCGGTACACATCACGACCACGAGCGGTTTATTTTCACGAGCGGCCTGGGCCTTGGCGTCGCGGTAGTCAGTCTGCCAGTTCGGTGCGGTCGAAGCGAGCCAAGCCGTAGCGGCCAGCCCGATCATCGAGGTGTACATTTGCTGCCTCCTGTCTGTTGGTCCTGGGAGCAATCACCTCTTTCAGTAGGCTCGGCAGCGAGACCGAGCGGACCTTGAGGTATTCCCCATTGGTACAGCGTGAACCCAGGATGGCAACCCATACGGACCGGCCAGTCCGAAAATACGATGCAGGCATTCAACTCGCTTTAATTTCTACAATCTGCGCAAATATCCCGATATGCGCAGCTATCCGCATGTTAGATTTGCACGTTTGCAGATTGGTTGAGAAGCGAAGGATAGCGATTGCGAATCGGTTCGACTACGTCTTGGATAAACTCGGTAGTCTGTTCCGGCGCGCGACCGACGTACTGACTCGGCTTGAGCACTGCAGTGAAGTTCACCCCGACAAACGCCGGGTCGGCTTGCAGCCGTTCGATCAGGTCATTGCGGCCGCCTCCCGACTTGATACTTGCCGTAACCTGTTGTGAATTCAAGCGGATACGTTCATGGACTACCTGCCTGTCCGCGCCAGCTGCAACCGCAGCCATGAGCAGATTCTCCGTCGCCAAGAACGGTAGTTCCTCGGCGACGTGACTGGCGATCACGGTCGGGTTGATCGACATGCCTTTGATCACGTTCAATAGTAATCGGGCAATTGCGTCAGCTCCGAGGAACGCCTGCGGCAGGTACAACCGGCGACCGGCCGAGTCGTCCAGCGTGCGTTCCAGCCATTGTGTCGCCATGGTCTGAGCAGCCATCGCTGGTAGTCCCATAACCCATCTAGCTATACTGCACATCCGTTCAGATCGCATCGGATTTTTTTTGTACGCCATCGCCGAGGAGCCGATTTGGTCGGTTTCAGCCGGTTCGTCCCACTCCCGTTCGTGGGCTAGGAGCCGCCAATCTGTGGCAGCTTTATGAGAGGACTGGGCTATCCCGGCCAATGCATCCAAAACCTGGCTATCAACCTTGCGCGAGTAGGTTTGTCCTGTCACCGGGTAGACACTGGCAAACCCCATCTTGGTCGCCACCATGCGATCCAGTTCCTGAACCTTGGCATGATCGCCGCGAAACAGGGCCAGAAAGCTGGACTGGGTACCGGTCGTTCCCTTGGCCCCGCGGAACATTAGCCCCGCCAGCCGGCGCTCGATCTCCTCAAGATCCATCACGAAGTCGTAGCACCAGAGACACGCGCGCTTGCCGACCGTTGTGAGCTGGGCCGGTTGGAAATGGGTGTATCCCAGGCAGGCTACATCGCGATGCCGCTCGGCAAACCGGGCCAAACCATCGACAATGCCGACCAATTGATCGCGCACGGCCTGCAACGACTCACGCAGGAGAATTAGGTCGGTATTGTCCGTCACGAAACAGCTTGTGGCGCCAAGGTGCAGGATGTCGCGGCAACCGGGAGCGACGTCGCCCAGCGTTGAACTTGCCCGGCTGCGCCTTCACCAGCGCCAGCAATTC
>JANNLP010000027.1:0-1915 GCA_031396905.1 Gemmataceae bacterium | reverse complement strand
GTGGCGGACCAAGTACGACGACCTCAGGTTCCCCATCTTGAGCGGACAACTCGGCGACCAATAACTGTCCGCCATCTTCTGGCGGTATCAAGCCGACACCTTCGCTGGCAAACAAATTGCGCAAGGTCGGCGTCACCATGCCGCCATCCCAAGGGCCCCAGTTGATGGCGACCGTGTGGCAATCTGGCCGATCCTGTTGGAGTCTCCGGGCTGTTGCATTCAAGTATTCATTGGCGGCGGCATAATCGCATTGCCCCACGCGGCCGAAGCGACCTGTCGATGACGAGAATAATGCGATGAACTTCAGTGGGTCCTCTTTCGTAGCCGCAAGCAACGACTCAAGCCCCAACACCTTGGTCTCGTAAACGGTACGAAACTGTTCATCAGTTTTGTCGACGATCCGTTTGTCGGCGAGGACACCGGAGCCGTGGACGATGCCACAAACTGGACCGTGGGCGTGACGAGCCGCATTGATCACATTGTTCATCGCATCAGTATCGCGCACATCCACACTGCGATACTCAACAACGGCACCAGCTTCGCGGAGTCGTTGTAAATTGGCGAGGATCTCCCGGTCGCCGATGATGCGCCGGTACTCGCTGTCAATTTGTCGCGGCGTCGGTCGTTGATCAGCCCGGGCAATCAGTTCGCGCTTGATTGCGGCCTCGTCGTGAAGTGTCGCCAACCAGTCGCGTTCAGTCGTCGGCGCGGGTGATCGACCCAGGAGCAGCAGTGTGGGTCGATAGGTTTGAGCTAGCGCCAGCGCGGCTTCGGCTGTTACGCCGCGCGCGCCGCCAGTTATGACAATCAATGCACCGACGGCAATGTCTAACGGCAATGCGGATTCCGGTTGCGGCGTCGAGACGAGGTGCGGCACCATGATACCGCCGACAGTCAACTCAGTTTCGACATGACCCTCCGAAAGCAATTCATCCACGATGGCTGTTGCGTCGCCGGTACGAACACCCACAATGCGACACGAGACCTCCGGCCATTCGTGGCGGGCGGTTTTTACTAATCCGCCAACGGCGTGACTTGTTGCAGTGGTTTCACCAGTCGTGACCAAGCGCAGCATGCCACGACCACGCCGCAATGGCTCATGCATTGCACGAAGCCAGCGGAATGCCTCGAAGGGTACGTCAGGCGAATCGTGTTGGCCGGGTAACAAGAACAACGCGCCCAACTCGGCGGGCGCTTGCGGCAACGACTGCCAATCGTGTTGCTCAACGACTAAGCCGCGCTCACGTAGTTGATTACCAATGGAATGAACATCATCGCCAACAAGCCACACAGGGCCACGAATTGGAATGGCTAACCTATCGGCAGGTGCGGGATCGCGACGGAGAATCAGCCGGCTGAGCATTGACACGCCCGGCACGCTCAGCGAGCCAGAGCGGCCGGGCGATGGGCTTTTTTTTCCGGCTGTGTCGTATCAAGCAGGTCGATCACATCGCGAAGCGTGCGCAAGCTCCCGAGCCGGTCGGGCGGCACGGCCGGCAAATCGGGCCGCCGATCCTGCAATGCCGAGAGGATTTCCACACGCTTGATTGAATCGATGCCGAGGTCGGCGTCCAAACCCATATCGAGGTTAAGCATCTCGACGGGATAGCCCGTCTTCTCAGCAACGACTTCAAGTAACTCCAAATGGAGATCATCATCCGGAGTTGCAGCGACTACTTGCTGCGGAGTTGCTTTCGGAACTGAAGTCGGTGCTTTGGTGTCATTCAACAAATCAATCACATCACGGAGCGTACGCAATGCACCCAATCGATCCGGGGGCACCGATGGTAAGTCCGGCCGACGATCCTGCAACGCCGATAGAATCTCAACTCGCTTGATTGAGTCGATACCCAGATCAGCATCCAGACCCATGTCAACATTGAGCATCTCGGTCGGATAGCCGGTCTTCTCGGCA
>JANNLP010000022.1:0-1638 GCA_031396905.1 Gemmataceae bacterium | reverse complement strand
TTGCCGGGTTCCATGCCCGCCGGCTCCTTGCCCCACGGACCGGGCTCAATCACCCAGGCCGCTTTGCCGTCATAGATCGAGGTGGTGACATCGTCGCCACGGCCAACGTCGACACGCAGCTTATTTGGATACTTGAACCAGACGTGCATCGGCTGGCTCTTCCCATCGCGAATGACAGTACCGCGCATTTCATAACGCATCAGTCCGCTGACACGGTCAACGCCGCCGCGCGAATCCAGATGCTGCTTGGTGACAACATTCAAGTCCGTATTGGCCACCGCCGTGGATGTCACGGCCAGCATTGCCAATACCAACACACTTCGTCCGTTGATGAATCGCATCAGTTTTCTCCCGGTATCGCTTGAATGGCCAGCTTTGCCAGCGAACACGCTTTTGTCGCTGCGTTCCAACTCTCTCCTCGGATTATCGGTATCGAGCCACTCTCACTCAATGCTCATTTTTGACCGGTACCGAATGAACGGGAGTATTCGCCCGACAGGCGGCAACCGCCGCACCAAATCCATTATCAATGTTCACAACGGTGACACCGGGTGCGCAGCCAGCCAACATGCCCAAAAGCGCCGCCAGCCCCCCGAACGAGACGCCGTAACCCACAGAAGTCGGAACTGCGAACACAGGACGCGAAATTAGCCCGCTAACGACAGATGGCAGAGCGCCTTCCATACCTGCCACAACGATTACACAGCCGCAACGTTCCAGGTCATCGCGAATCGCGGCAATTCTGTGCAACCCTGCAACACCAACGTCATACTGGCGCCAGGCGGTATGTCCAATGGCTTCAATCGTTAACGCCGCTTCCTCCGCGACACCCAGATCAGAGGTTCCGGCGGTCACAACGGCGACGGGAGGCGCGACCACCGAGCGCGTCGGGTCCAACCGTCGCAGAATTCTCGCCTCAGGAAAGTACTGCAAATCGGCGACAACGCTCAGCGCGGCGCTCGCGTGCTCGTGCTCAGCCCGTGTTCCGAGTAAGACAGTCTGTGTGCCCGACTGACGTAGAATGATCGATGCCACCTGGTCCGGAGTCTTGCTCGCGCAGTACACCACTTCTACAAATCCGGTGCGTTGGTCACGACGGTGGTCGAGGTTGGCGAATCCAAGATCGCCAGTCGGCTTGGTCAATCGCCGTTCGGCTTCCTCCACGCTCAGTTTGCCTGAGGCCACGTCATTGAGGAGTGAGGTGATATTCATGAACGAATCGAGAGCAGGACTGTTCGGCTAGGTATTTTGCCCAGCGGGTTTGTACCCCGCCAGATCAATGGTGGCATGTTTGTATCCCGACGCTTTCACCAGTTCAACCATCCGTGCGCGCAACAGTTCGTCTGCGATCTTCGCCCAATCTCCGGTCTGCAGCTCGATACGGGCCAAGTCGCCGTGATGGCGGACACGATGCCCGACAAATCCCAATGCCAACAATGCCGCTTCGGCGCGATCGACCTGCCGTAGACCCTCATCCGTAATCGCGGTCCCGGTCGGGAATCGTGAAGCCAGACACGCCGCCTGCGGTTTATCCCATGACGGGAGGCCACGCCGACGTGATAGCTCGCGAATCTCGGCCTTGGTCAACCCGACATCAATCAACGGCGCCAACGCGTGATGCTCTGCGGCCGCACGTAG
>JANNLP010000821.1:0-4397 GCA_031396905.1 Gemmataceae bacterium | reverse complement strand
GCGCCGCCGTTGTCGTTGCAGACCAGGCCATAGCGAACCTGAAAGTCCTTCATGCCGGCCGCGTCGTTGGTCCATGCGTAATCAATGACCGGCAGCGAATCGGCACCGGCAAACGAGAATCGACCCATGTGCGAAATGTCGAACAACCCGGCCGCCGTGCGCACGGCAGTATGCTCGGCCACGATCCCGCTGTACTGCACCGGCAACATCCAGCCGCCAAACTCCACCATCCGGCCGCCCCGAGCTGAGTGCCAATCAAAAAGCGGTGTATGCAACGCCATCGCGGAACCTCTTAGAGTGATGAAGGCGTTTTAGGTGCTGATACGTGAAATGGCGATTCGGTGGAGAGCGCAACTACCGCAACAACGCCTTGAATCCGGCCTGTTCAAAGTGTCTGTCGGCGGTCAGGGCATCGCGGATGCGGTGCTTAGTCATGACGACGAACGAAATGCAATCAACCAACGACCATCTTTTGTCGGGACGATCGGCGTACAAGGTTAAGCCCTGTTGAAACAACGTGGGCGACGCAGGAATAAATACTGTTGAGGGGTCGGCGATCAAATGCTCAACAAATGGGCCGAACAACGTCCGATCCGAGCCGCCACACAGTGAATTGCCGAGCTCAACAAGGACGTACTCTGTTACGAAGGTTCGGCCAAGGAACGAATCGCCCCAATCTATAGCTAAGTCGTGACGCGCGTCTGCCGGTCCCAACAAGGCGACGTAGTACGAGGTGTCTGCAAAAACCGGCTTCATGGTTGTTGCTTAGGCGAGCCGTATAGATAGTGATCGAGATTAATCGACATGTCCGGCGGCAGGTTCTTTGCTTTGCCGATAAACGGCCGCAACCGATCGGAGAGGCTGCGGGGTTTTTCTTTCGGTACTGCCTTCTTTTTCGGCTTTGCCGGCTTCTTTTTGATGGCCCGAATGGCGACGGCCGTGCCGTCGGCCAACTTCGTTGGCGTATCAAGTACGATCTTGCCTTTTTTCACCGTGCCACGCAGCGTCATGACGTCACCATTAGTCTGCACCATCCTAAAGAAGCGATGGAATTTTAGTCGTTGAACCACTTATGTAATAGTCCAACTATTGCGTTGAGGTGATGGTCCGCATTCCGTCGCTCTTATGCGACAACCTCGGAATTGCCTGAGATTACAGGCTGATCTGACTGCCATTGAATTATTAGGCAAGACTAAGTATATTGTATAGTATCGTCTAACTACTACGTATCGGGGGGGCCAGATGCCCGACGATCAAATGTTTCGATTGATTGTGAGCTTGGAGATCGTGTCATTACTTCCCGTCATGGCTTTTTATCGAATCCGGTCACAAGCCACCGGCGAAAAGCTGGATCGCCGGCAAGAGGGCCTCTTCATTCTCATCGCGTTGCGGCTGATGGGCTTCGTTTGCTTCGGCGGCTTCTTGACAATGTTGATCCACCCGACTTGGTTGGACTGGTCGGCAGCCGAGTTTCCAACGCGGTTGCGATGGATCGGCGTCGGCTTGCTTGCGATTGCCGGGGTTGTGATCGTTTGGGCTTTTCACAATCTCGGCAGAAACTTGACCGACACGGTGGTCACACGCAAGGTACACACGTTGGTGTTTTCGGGCCCGTATCGGTGGGTCCGCCACCCATTTTACGTTGGATTGGCTTTCTTCATTTGCGCCATTTGGCTGGCGATGGCCAATTGGTATTTCCTGGTCACAGGCGTGGCGGTTTTGTCCTTGCTGGCCCTTCGCGTTCCAAAAGAAGAAGCGAAGTTGGTCGAACGCTTCGGCGACGACTATCGGCAGTACATGCAATCGACGCCGCGATTCCTGCCACGCTTCAGTCGAGCATCGTCAGTGCAAACCAGACCGGTGATTCGAAAATGAATCGTCGCTCTCACAAGACAATCCTCGTTTGGGTACCGCTGTTTGTCAGAGTTGCAGTATCAGAAACGTCATTTTTCGCCCGCTAAACCTTGCCGTCGAGTTCGTTTGCACTATACTATTGACTTAGCTATAACTAATCATGTGGTTTGCCTCGACTAGTCCCTGGTCTTGGAGGGGACTGGTCGGCAAATCTCGCGTGGGCCGCAATCGGGAGTGATTTCATGAAGACTCGTCGTGTACTCGTGTCGAACCGGCTTGGCCACGGAGCCTTTACACTCATCGAGCTATTGGTCGTGATTGCAATCATCGCCATATTGATCGGCTTGCTCCTCCCGGCGGTCCAAAAAGTTCGCGAGGCTGCCGCCCGGTCGGCGTGTCTCAATAACCTCAAGCAAATGGGTTTGGCGTTGCACAACTATCATGACTCAAATGGCATGTTGCCGCCCGGATTCACATCGCAGACAACCGGCGTGTGGCCGGGTGGCTCTAATGATCCGACGCCGGAGGTTGGTCCGGGCTGGAGCTTGTTCGCCTATATTCTGCCGTACATGGAGCAGAGCAGCCTATATGGAAGTATCGACTTCAAGTTGCCAATTGCCAACGCCGCCAACGACACAGCGCGTCGCGGCTTGGTCAAGAGTTATGTCTGTCCCAGTGATAACTCGGCACGCGTCATCAACATGACGGACTCCGGCAATCCGCCCGCCGATTCCAATCCGCCCACGGTCATCACGGACGCTGGCGTTTGCAGCTACGCAGGCGTGCTCGGCGACGGGGCCTATGAACAACTTCCGTTTACCGGCGTGTTCCATCGTAATTCAAAGATTCGCATAGCCGACATCACGGATGGAACTTGCTATACGGTCGGAATCGGCGAACGGACCAGCCGGTTTTCGGCCAACAGTTGGGTCGGTGTCGTGCCGGGTCAAGAAACGGTTTATGCTCCTACGGCCCGCGAGTACAACCCGGCCAGCCCGAGCTTCAAGGCTCGGCCGGCAATCACTTCGGTCCTCGTCCATGTGCGCATCACATCGGGCGCCCCCAACATGTTCGGCAACAGTCCCGGTAGTTTCGCTTCCAGTCACCACGGTGGGGCGCAGTTCCTAAACATGGACGGCTCATGCCGGTTCATATCTAGTAATGTCTCGAAACCGACCTACCGGGCCCTCGTCACACGAAACGGAGGCGAGGTCGTCGACATCGAGTAGTCCGGCTAGAAAACGCTAGCTTGTTGACTTGGTACTCTTGCTAATATCTCACGGCAAAGCCGCTGCCGATGAAGAAGTCTTCGGCGTGGCGATTGAGACCGACGCCGGCGCGAATGTCGAGTTGGAAGTTGTCGGTCACCTTGTAAGTAAACCCGCCGTCGAAATAATGCTGCGGACCAAAATCGGGAGCCACCGCACCAGTCGGGAACAAGGCGAACCATTCGGTGTACGCGCCCAGCTTTTTGGTCAGTGAATAGCCTACGGTAAGGGATTGAGCCGCTTCGACATAGGAATGGCGTGAGTCATCAACGGATCGATTGGCTTGCGTGCTGCCTGCAAACGAAAGGCAGTCTTCGATCACGTCCCAGCCATAAAGAAAATTCACGCCTGGCAAAACGCGGTTTGCCGACGAGTCCTTTTCGCCGGATGGAACCGTCATTTGCAAGATTAGCGCCATTTCCGGCAGGGCCTTTTTTTGTTCGGTAAGAGCCAATTTGGTTCCTAAGTACAAATCGTCCGCTCTGTGTTCATTGTGTCGAATGCCGCCCTCGTTGGTGGGCTCGATACCGAAGTTCTGCCCTACGCGCAACTCGAACCAATCGGCGAACATTCCTATGCGCAGCAATATTTCCGGATAGGAATGGGAATGCGTGGAAACGCCGTCCGCCCGATCGCGAATGAATGTATACCCCGCTTCGAGCTGAATCCGCCCACGGCCAACGGTGGAACTCGCCTCGGTAAAGTCCGGTCGGTCCGTCTCAATCGGTTTGGGTTCTTCGGCCGCTTCGCCATTCTCGTCCTTCGGTTTCGCATCGTCTGGGTTGCCGTTTTTACTTTCTGCCTTGTCGTCAGCCATTGCATCCGTGCCATTTTTTTCTTTGTCAGTTTTGTTTTCGTCCTTGCCTTTTTCCTTATCGCCGTCGCCGTTCTTTCCCTTGGCATCGTCCTTGTCTTTGTCCTCAGGCCCGACCGCCCAGGTAAAGAGAGTCTTCGCTGACTTGTCCTTCGCCGCTTCGCGGCAATCGCAGCGGGAGATCGATTGGCATCCGCCGACAAGCATCGTTAGACTCACGGCCAACATCCCTGCGAGCCGATAATGTGTGTTGGACTTCATGATTAATCGCTCATTCTGAACAGAACCTCGGCGCACCGTCCTCACAGTTCCAATGATCGGCATAATTGGTTGACAACATTAGCGAACGCTAAACAGCGTTGTTAGCGTCGTCATACACCAAGACAGAATTGAAATCGTTACAACACGCCGCGATCAAAGTTAGCAGCGTGACCACCCGACACTGCGCGGCCTGCACGCAC
>JANNLP010000816.1:0-2399 GCA_031396905.1 Gemmataceae bacterium | reverse complement strand
TCGGCGGCACCAACTTCGCCTTCGACTTCGACGGCGACGGTGCAGTCGCCGCCAGCGACTTCATTCAGTTCAGGCTAAGATTCGGGTCGATGATATGATGAGGTTCCGCAAGGTACAACCTGCCGGTGGGAGTAAAAGTAGAATGTCCCCACGCCTGTTCGGCACGTGGATTGTTATAGGCGTGTTGATGGAAGTTGAGTGCTGAGTTGATCGGTAATGCGTTGTCAGTGATCGTCACGAGGGAATTTTGGGCGAGGGTGAGCGTCGATGCGCGCAGCGTGAAGCGGTGCCGCCGTTGAGCAAATGCGGCGGCGACGAAGTTGTCAGTTTTTGTTTTTCGCTTCGGGCAGTTTCTCCAGGTGGGCGGTCAGTTCGTCCAACTCGGCCCAGCCCGACAGGTAAAAGCAGATCATTTCGTAGCTGCGTAGGGTCGGCCGGCCGCCGGTCCATAAGTGAATCAGCAGGCAGGCGATGATGGCGCAATAGGCTTGAATCTGAATGCCGACGGGATCTTGACTGATGAGATGCCGGCAACCCAGCACATGTTTGAAGAAGCGGAAGAACAATTCGATGGTCCAGCGGTGGCGATAGATGTCGGCAATCACCTCGGCCGGCGGACCGAGCAGGTTGGTGGCGATGCGGATGATGCCGTCGGAGGGCGGGCCGGCGGTGCCGCCTTTGCGGCCACCGGTTTTTTTGTGCGGCGTGGTCCGGACAAGCACGACGCGGACGGGATGATCAGGACGTTGGTCTTTGTAACCCAGTCGAATCACCGCGTCACCGAGCACACCGGCTTGTCGGGCCGCAGCGCTGAGCGGACGTTCTTCGACGACGTCGCTCAGGTTGCTGTTGTCGCGGATGCGACACACGTAACTGCTTTGAACACGCACAATGTCGTTAAACAAGGCAAACTCGCCGAACCAACGATCCATGACATAACAGCGATCCGCTTCCAGTCGGCTGCGTAAATGGTTCTTCTCCTCGGTCTTGCCGCTGTTGAGCGCGCTGGTCACCTCCATGCGCACCGGGACGCCGCGATCGATCTCGAAGTGCGTGTGAAAACGCCAACCGCTATGCCATTGACCGTTCTTATCGGTCAGGTACGCTGCTTCGGCCAAGCTCGCCAACGTTTTAATCACGCTGCCATCGACGGCCGTGAGCACCTGCGGCACAGCATCCCGTCCGATTGATCGGGCGCGAGGCACCTCGCGCAGCAGTTCGCCGATGATGCCTTCCAAACGCGCCGGATCGAAGACGTCCGTTGCTTCCGAAAGCGATCCCAACGACGTGCGTGGACATCCCAATCGTTTTTGCACCTTGCGCAGCGTACTGGCTTGCTGAATCGCGCGCAGCGAACGCACCACCGGATTGAACATCGATAGCAAAACCAACAAACAATACTGATCAAAATGAAGTTGACGGTTGCCGGCACGGTCGCGCACGCAACCCACGTCGTGCAACCGCTCGAACATCGGCATTAAGCGATCCAGATACTTGAACCCGGTGAGATCACGTTCCTCAATGCGCGATGTCGGTTCCGACATAACGGCCTCCCGCCGTCATCAAAGAACCCCCATCAAGAAAAACAAGCCGCGCAAATCCCGTGCCGTTGAACCACAAAATACTCGACCACCTTAGCGCAAATCCCGTGCCGAACAGGCGTGGAATGTCCCCATTTTTCCTAATTGACTGTTTCCTTTCGTTGAAATCGAAATGTCTGTTCTCCGTCCTGCCGCGGGCAGCGGATTTCCAAGGACCCGTCGGCGTTCATTTCGAATCGCCAATTCTTCGGCTGCTGGTCTTCGGCCTTGATGATTTCTCTGCCTTCACGCAATTTGGAAATCAAAGTGACGGTGATTTCGCCATCGCCGCTGGCTTGACATCGATACCGGCCAATCACGCCTTCGTGACTTTTGGGATCGCCAGCCACGTAGTACGTGGGTCTCCATATGAATTCGCCCGCGGTGGTAAACGGCTCGCCGATCACGGTCATGTGGATGCGCACCTGATTGTTCGGTTCGTAGACATCGGACAACCACCGAACGCCGTCGGGGTCGGGCCGCGGCGCGGTGTGCCGCCGCCAATCGGACCAAATGAAAAACAACACGGTGAACAAGATCAACAAGACAAGAAGAGCGGCCAGCGCCGCCCATCGTCGTTTCGACATCGTGATTCGAGCAATCATCATTTCATCGACTCATACATGCCAAGCCAAGTGATTGCAAGAAATATGAGAAACAGGACCATCTCGACGAACGCTAGGAGCCAAAGGCAAAAGTGCGCCAGTCGTCCCCATTGATGGTGCGCCAAAACGCAGGTGTAGCTGAACGCCACCGGGCTGCTTAACATCATGACGCTCGGACCGAGGTCTTGCAAGGGATGGCCTCAACAAAACAGTT
>JANNLP010000814.1:0-2429 GCA_031396905.1 Gemmataceae bacterium | reverse complement strand
GCCTACCTGGTCAACCAATACCCACACGTCAGCCACACGTTCATCCGCCGCGAAATCGCCGCATTGGAAGCGCTTGGTCTGACAATTCACCGCTATTCGGTTCGATCGCCGCCCGCCAATTTGATCGACGCCGCGGACCTCGCTGAAGTCAATAAGACCCACGTGATCCTGGCCAATGGTGCGCTGGCCCTGGTTGCATCAACCATTGTGATAGTGGGTAAGCACCCCATTTTGTGGTGGAATGCGCTGACAGCGGCGATTCGAATGGGCAGACGCTCTGACCGTGGTGTGCTGCGGCACCTGATCTATCTCGCCGAAGCGTGTTACTTGACAAGGCAATTGAGTTTCAGGGGCGTGAAACACCTGCACGCCCATTTCGGTACCAATTCCGCGACGGTTGCTTTGTTGACCCGACTGTTAGGCGGACCTCCTTATAGCTTCACCGTGCATGGTCCGGAAGAGTTCGATAAACCGGAGTCGCAGAGCCTCGGCGAGAAGATTGACGCCGCCAAATTCGTTGTCGCCATCAGCAGTTATGGTCGCAGCCAACTTTGTCGATGGTCGCGGCCGGAGGATTGGAACAAACTTAGGATCGTACATTGCGGCCTCCACGACGACTTTCTGGCGGCTGCACCAACGCCGGTGCCGGATGTGCAACGATTCGTGTGTGTTGGCCGGCTCAGCGAGCAAAAGGGACAACTCATATTGTTGGAGGCCGCCAGCTTGCTGCGTGATCGCTTCCTGCACCTGGAAATCGTGCTGGCCGGCGATGGCCCGATGCGCGGTATGATCGAGAAACGCATTGCCGAATTAAAACTTGAGTCCACCGTGCTCATTAGCGGTTGGCTAAGTAATGTGGAAGTGCGCGAGCAAATCGAGTCGAGCCGTGCGATGGTGCTGCCGAGCTTTGCCGAGGGGTTGCCCGTGGTGTTGATGGAAGCAATGGCACTTGGCCGACCGGTCATCACCACTTACATAGCCGGCATTCCTGAGTTGGTGCAACCCGGTGTCAGTGGCTGGCTCGTGCCGGCAGGGTCAGCCGAGGACTTGGCGAATGCGATGAGCGTTGTGCTTGCCATGAACACTCAACAGTTGACCGAAATGGGAAAGAACGGTGCGGCTGCCGCTCGGCTTCGTCACAATGCTATGACGGAAGCAGCAAAATTGGCCCAGGAGTTTGGCCAGTCGTGACAACTCTCGACATCCTCGCTTGGTGCCTGGCAATCGTGCTGATGTTGCCGTTTGCGTGGCTCACACTAGAAGTCGTTGCCGCGCTGTTGCCCATGCGACGGTTAGCCGAAGCACTGGATCAACGTCCGCGCATGGCTGTGTTAGTCCCGGCGCACAATGAAGAAGCTGGCCTGGCCGCAACCCTGCAAGGCATTTCATCCCATCTGCGGTCCGGGGATCGCTTGCTTGTCATTGCCGACAATTGTGCTGATCTCACCGCTGAAGTCGCGCGAACCGAGGGCGCGGAGGTCGTCGAACGAACTGATCCGAATCATCGCGGCAAAGGGTATGCGTTGGATTTTGGCATTCGCCATCTTGCGGCCGATCCACCGCATGTCGTCGTCATCGTGGACGCGGACACTGAAGTGAAAGCATGGACCATTGATGCGCTGGCCGCGGGCGTCGCGCATTATGGCCGACCGGTACAAGGCGTCAATCTTCTTGATCCACCGCCGGGTTCAGGGCCGGCCGCTCGCATCAGCGCATTTGCCTTTTTCTTCAAGAACTATGTACGCCCGCGCGGCATGGATCGGCTCGGCTTGCCATGCTTGCTCTATGGCACTGGCATGGCGATGCCCTGGCAAGCACTTGAAAAAATTGACCTGGCACACGGCGACATTACCGAAGACATTCGGCTCGGCGTCGAACTTGCAATTCGTGGCTTTCCGCCGACCTTCGCGCCGGATGCTCATGTCAAAGGCACCTTGCCGACACAAACACAAGCGGCCGGCACTCAGCGCCGCAGGTGGGAACACGGTCACCTCAGCACCATTGGACGGTATGTGCCTCGTTTATTGTTGCGCGGCCTGTTCGGCTTTCGCTTCGACCTCATCGGTTTGGCCCTGCATCTCGGCGTGCCACCGCTGGCGTTCCTGTTCTTGATCGGCAGTATCGTCGCCGTTGTATTGGTGATTAGTGGACCGATACTTGCCTTCGCGGCATTGACGGCTGCCATGGCGTGCGCGGTGCTGGCGATTTTGGTCTCCTGGTATCGGTTCGGTCGCGACCGCCTGCCCGCTGCTGATTTACTGTTGTTTCCTTACTATGTGCTGAAGAAGTTACCTCTCTACCTGGGCTTTTTCGTGCGTCCGCAGCGCGAATGGGTGCGGACGGATCGTCCGGGTGAGGCACCGTGATGATGTCTTCATTGCAATCCGGATCGACGTTTGGCTCGTAGACTTTCTGGGAAGATTCCCTGC
>JANNLP010000796.1:0-7627 GCA_031396905.1 Gemmataceae bacterium | reverse complement strand
CGCCGAGAGCAACGCCAAGGACAAAGATAAACACGACCGGCATGGCCAACAGCACGACGGCCGCCCGGCGATCACGAAGTAGCACGCGCAAGTCTTTCGCGGCGAGGGTGCCGATTGCCATGTTCGTTAATCCCTCAGGGCATGTCCGGTCAGTTGCAGGAACACGCGTTCCAGCGTGGGCGGCCGCAATTCCAAGTTGATGGGTGTAATACCTTTGTCACGAAGCGTGGCGATCAATGCTGGCAGCGTGGTCGGCGGATCAATAGTCGCCAACTCAACTGAGTCTTCAGAACAAGTCACCTCGCCGACAGCCGGTAACGAGCGCAGTTTTTGTCCATCTACTCGTGAAGTCGTACTGAAACGAATGCGGCTGATGTCCAATTTGAGCAATTCGGTTAGCTTATCGCAGCGTATGAATCGACCCGCGTCGATGATGCCGACGCGCTGGCACAGAACTTGAACCTCTTCCATGTAGTGGCTGGTGTAAATGATGGTGGTGCCCTGAGCGTTGAGCCGGCGGACTTCCTCGAAGATGGCGTTGCGCGATTGCGGGTCCACGCCGGTGGTCGGCTCGTCGAGAAAGAGGATTTGTGGGCGATGCACGACAGCGATAGCGAGATTCAGGCGCCGTTTCATGCCGCCGGAATAGGTGCCGGCCCGGTCGTTGGCTCGATCCGACAACTGCACGGCAGCGAGCATGTCGTCGCTGCGCCGATCTAACTCCTTGCCGCGAATCCCGTACAACCGCCCGAAAAACTGCAGATTCTCGCGCGCAGTGAGTTCGGGGTAGAGTGCTAAATCCTGCGGCGCAAGACCGATGCTGGCGCGAATGAGGTGGCCATGTGGAGAAACGTCGTGACCATCCAGCGTCACTTTTCCATCATCGGCAGACATCAGGCCGGAAAGAATGGATAGCAAGGTCGTCTTGCCCGCGCCGTTCGGGCCCAATAGGCCGAATAGCTCGCCGGGCGCGATGGCAAAGCTAACGCCATCAAGCGCGACGATGCGGCCAAACCGCTTCCGAACATTGTCAACGCGGAGCAACGGCGGTTCATTGGAGACCAAGGAGGACACGTTGGCATCGTACGCCGACGCACGACTCCGCCAAGTCAGTGCATCGAAGGGATAGGGGTCTTCAATATTCGTTTGAGTATTCGAGACATTCAGAAACGTGTGCGATTGGTCAACACAAAAGACAGGTGCGCATACGTAGCTTGTGTACACCATATCAAGAATGCACGGGACAGCTAAACATTTGGGAATAAACGATATGCTAGGATGGTAGTGGGCATGCCTGATGTTCCCGACCCAGGTGGTGCGAATGCCAGTTGCAGCGACCTCGGATCAATTCGTCGAACTCTTGCGCAAGAGCCAGCTCGTCGATGACGAGCGGCTTCAAACTGCGCTCAAAGCCGCCGGTAGCGAAACTTCAAGCGAGCCAAAAGCGCTGGCCGACCTGCTCATCAAACAGGGCGTGCTTACGCCTTTCCAAGCGAGCTTGCTGATCAACGGCAAGTGGCGCGGCTTTCTCATCGCCAACGGCAAATACAAGTTACTGCAACTGCTTGGCATCGGCGGCATGGGCAAGGTTTATCTTTGCGAGCACATCCGCATGAAGCGGTTGGTTGCTCTCAAAGTTTTGCCGCTGGATCAATTGAAGGATCAGGACGCCGTCGCCCGCTTCACTCGCGAAGCCGTAGCGGCGGCGGCGCTCAACCACCCGAACATTGTCAAGGCTTACGACCTCGATCAAGATGGGTCGCTCCACTTCCTAGTAATGGAATATGTAGACGGTTCGTCGCTGCACGAGATCATCAAGAAACATGGGCCAATGGAAATCGCCCGTGCTTGCCACTACATCGCACAGGCTTCACAGGGCTTGCAGCACGCTCATGAGGCCGGTTGGGTTCACCGCGATATTAAGCCGGGCAACTTGTTGCTCGACCGCGGCGGCACCGTCAAGCTGCTCGACATGGGTCTGGCTCGACTATTTCAAACCAAAGCCGGCGAACGGCTCAATGACCGGCTCGACAGCAATACGGTGCTGGGTACGGCCGATTATCTTTCGCCCGAACAAGCCGTAAACAGTTCCGATGTGGACATTCGCGCGGACATCTACAGCATGGGTGCGACGCTTTATTATTTGCTCGCAGGTCGCGCTCCTTTTGAACGAGGTACCATCACCGAGAAGTTGCAGGCGCATCAGCAGAAGGAACCTGACCCGATTACCGAGTTGCGTTCCGATGTGCCGCCAGGCCTGGTTGCCGTGCTGAAGAAAATGATGGCGAAGAAACCGGTGCATCGATTCCAGACGCCGGCTGCGGTCGCCGAGGCCATGGCACCCTGGGCCGCCGGGCCAATCGAACCGCCAGCGACTGAAGAAATGCCCAAGCGATGTTTGGCACTGGAAGCGTTGGCGTCCGGCACACCATCCGGGCCAATTACGGGTGTCAACTACCGGACTAACGGCGGCGGGGTCCGACCTGCCAGTGCCGCGCTGTCATCAAGCCACATTCTCCGCAAGGGAATGTCACCGATCAAGTGGTTGGTGGAACCGAAACGGCGCACGCCAGTGGTTGTCGTCGGCGGCATGGCCTTTGGCATCGTCGGAGTGGGCGTGTTTTTGTTGATTGTCACCATGTTCTTTAGTGATAAGCCGCAAGACAAACCGTTCGTGAAGACGCCACCTGTCGTGTCCCCAACACCCGTCGTAGTGGCGAAACCGCCGACGCCAATTCCGCCTACACCGATTGACGTGAGTGCGGGATCGATTACTCCTGCGGCCGCAGCGAAGAAGATTGGCGAAAAAGTGACCGTCGAGTTTCCCGTGGTATCCACTGGCATCACGCGCGACGGTGGGAAAGTGTTTCTCAATTCAACGGCGGGTCGAGACAAGGACAATTTTACTGTCGTACTGGAAATGAAAGACCTCGACGCCGCTTTCAGGCAAGCCGGCATCACTGACGCGAAGTTACATTACGATCGGAAGGTCGTCCGGGTGACTGGAACCGTTGCTTTGTTCCGCGAGACACCTCAGATCGTGGTCAAGGACTTCGCCCAGATTGTTGATGTGGGCAAGTAGCCTCAGGGTCCACCCAAAAACTTTGATCCTTTCGGGCTGAGTTGCACGCGCGAAACTGGCACGCGCGGTTCCTTCTTGTACGGGTTGTACAGCGGGTCGCCGATGAGACATGTCATCCAACTGGTTAGAATCAGTGAACGCGAGTAACACTCCACGAGTGAGTACTCGCCGCTGGCGATAAAGCCGAAAAACTCCGCGGGTTTAGGAAAAGCCACCGTGTACGGCTCGGCAACCGGGCCGAGTGTGACGCAAGCGCCATCAATCAGCAGGTTGCCGCACCATTGGCCTAGCGGATGGCGTAGTGAAATCATCTCAAAGCTAGCCAGGTGCCAGGCGATGGATCCGCGATTGAGTTTGCAACACGGAATGTAGTTTCGAACGGAGTACCAGCCGCAATAAAGCGCCGTGTCCGGACAGGCGTTGCGATCGAATAGCGCTTCGATATCGTCGAGCTTTACGTCCATCTTCGCTTCGTCTTTGAGCAGTGCCGCCATTTCGCGCATTGATTCGTCGTAGCCGCCGTAGCTCGTGCCGGCGACATCGGTGGCGGCGTCGTATCGAATGCCACGAGCATCGACATAGACTGTGCCTTTGAGCCCATTTTCCTCGGCCCATACAGCGTCAGTGACGAGCCGCTTGGCCACGTCCGCCGTCGGCCCATCAAGGCGGCACGTCATGAGCACAGGAGGCGTTTGCCGCCGTATCGCATCCGGCACCTGCCAATTCAGTGGGTTGATGATCCAGCGATCTTTTGGGTATGGCGGCCACCAGAGCTGCATCAACTCGCTATCGACGGCGGCATTGCTCTCTTCGTGGCCCAATCGGCGAATCGTGTTTTCCAGCTCCCGAATGTGTTTTTGAATGTCCGCCACTTCCTTCTTCATCTCGTCCACGCGGGCTTGCAACGACGGCAATTCGAGTTTCTTAGCGTCGTCCTCAAGCGCCTTGACCGTCTTGTCTTTCACTTCCAGTTGCTTTCGCTTCGCGTCGATGTCGGCGCGGACGCCGGCGATTTGTACGAGTTCGGCAGCCGTTGGCGCTTGCGGTCCGACACGCAAGGGCACACCATAAATGCTCAACAGCACTTTTGCTTCCTGACGCCGCGTTCGCAGGGCCGAGCGCAACGGCCGCACCAGCTTGGTGTCGTACTCTTCCCGAGAGATGTCTTCGACCACCGGCAAATCGAGTTCGATGATATTAGCGACTGGCACTTTGCGCAAGCTGCAATAATGGTCGGCAACTTGCCGGGACTTGGGTTCGTTCTTGTTGACGATCAGGAAAACATCACGCGGTTCCAACGCTCGACACGGAGCGACCAGCCAACCCATCAGCAACACCGCCATCACGCCGAACCGCATCAGCCGATCTCCCGCCGTATTCTCGGAGCATAGTGGATTGCGTGCCACAATTCGAGACGGTTTTCGATAAACATGGACGGCGGCCACCAACTTGTTATCACACTGGATAGCCTCAGAATGGATGCATCATGAGCACATTAGCCGTACCGACGCCGTTGACCCTGGTCGAGCAACGCATTCTCGGCGTATTGATCGAAAAGCAGAAGACGACGCCGGATGTCTATCCGATGTCGTTGAACGGGCTGACGGTCGGCTGCAACCAGAAGTCCAACCGCGATCCCGTGTTGAGCCTCGTGGATGACGAAGTCGAGGCGACGCTCGAAGAACTCAATCGCCGGCAACTGGCGATTCGCGTCGTCAGTGGTCGAGTCGATAAGTGGAAGCACGTCCTTTATGAAATGTGGAACGTCGATAAGGTGGAGATCGCGGTGCTGGCGGAATTGTTCCTACGTGGTCCGCAGACGGAAGGCGAATTGCGGTCGCGGGTCAGCCGTATGGAGCCAATTGACGACATTGACGCTCTTCGCGCTATTCTTCACAAACTCGGTGAACGTGGTTTCACCGTCTATCTGACACCCGAAGGCCGGCGTGGAACAATCGTCGGCCATGGTTTTCTGACGCCTGAAGCATTGGCCACTCTGAAATCTCGTATGGCAGAAGGCGTCCGTCTCGAAGATACTTCCGCTTCGGCATCATCGTCCGTCCCGAAGCCCAACGAAATTTCTGAATTGCGCAAGGAGTTGGAAGAAGTTCGTCTCACAGTCAAATCGTTGGTCGATCAGGTTCGACAAATGCAGGAGCAACTTGGCGTGACACCGCCCGGTTGAGCTTGCGGAACTATTGTCGGAACGTTATTCCCGCTGGCTTACAAAGGACTGCCATGCACCGCACGGAGAAGCCACTCGTGACTCATCGCCAGGGCGCGCGCCAAAACGACGAAATGGATGTTTACGGTCGCTCGACGACCATCAGCTTTGCCGCCGAGACGATGCGTGCGGCGCAGCCGGTTGCGGAACCGCACAAGCCGGAGGAGAAAATCTCCGTTTTTTGGCGCGTGTTCGGTGGTACGATCCTGAGCATTACCGCGCTGGTGGCGCTGCAAGCCTATCAAGCGCAGGCGAGCAACATTCATGAGATCAGGGCTGACCAGAATCGTTTACGCGAAATGGCCAGCGATTACGTCAAAAAGGACGAGCTGACATCACGCACTTCAACGCTGTGGAATCGCGTTCAGGAGTTGCAGAACCTGAATGCAAACGTCACCGTCGTCGGCACTAAGTTGGCCACGATGGAAGCACAAGCCAATAACGCGGACCGTGAACGCCGGGATATTCAGACGGCACTCGTGCAACTGACGGGCCTGCGCGAAAAGATGGGACAGGTTGACGAGAATAAGAAACTTGCTGAGCAGGACCACAAGGAAGTCGTTTCAATCCTGGCCGCCATGCAGGGACTGCGTGACAAAGACGCGCTTTTGGAGAAGAAATTGCTGGATGCCGAGACCGAACGCAAGGAACTGTTGCGCGAGATTCAATCATTGCGGGAGCGGTTGGCCAAGATTGAAGGCCAGCAACAAATTCCGCCGGTAACGATCGGCAAAGCCGCCCTGCGATCCGACAATCGCAACTGAGCCGGAAAAACCATAACCTTTTCAGCATGGATCGGCTCAACAAATTTTTAGCACATGCGGGGGTTGGCTCGCGCCGCCAGTGCGATGCCCTGATTCAATCGGGGCGAGTCAGCATCAACGGCGTCCGCGTCGCCGAACCGGGCACGCAGGTGGACTCGGCCACGGCCAACGTCTGCGTCGATGATAATCCGGTCCGGGCGGAGAAGAAAGTTTATTGGGTGTTGCACAAGCCGCGTGGCGTGCTGTGTACAAATCACGACCCGGCCGGCCGCGATCGGGCAGTGGATTATCTCGAACACGTGGAACAGCGCGTCTACACGGTTGGCCGACTCGACGAAGACAGCGAAGGCCTACTGTTGATGACCAACGACGGCGACCTGGCCAACCGCCTGATGCACCCGCGGTTCGGCGTGGCCAAGACTTATCTCGTCCAAGTTGCGGGTTTCCCTACGCCTGATGACATCAAGAAACTGTTGGCCGGTGTGTTCCTTGCCGAGGGCAGAGTGCAAGCGAAGTCTGTCAAGCGGATTAAGACGCAGGGCACCAGCACGTGGCTGCGCATTGTGCTTTGCGAAGGCAAGAATCGCGAGATCCGCAGGATGTTGGCGAAGTTGAAGCACAAAGTCATGCGCTTACGCCGTATCGCCATTGGCCCCGTGGAACTGGACCGACTACCCAAGGGCAAGTCGCGGCGATTGTCCAAGGAAGAGTTGGTCGCTCTGGAACGGTCCGTACGTCAAGGTACTCGCAGAGGCGAGGTCGCATGAGCGTTCCACTTCAAACGACGGTGGAGGTTTTGCTCAACGAACGGCTGGCCCGCGACACATATTGCATTCGGCTTCAATGTCCGGAAATTGCCCGCGCGATTCGGCCCGGGCAGTTCGTAATGATCCGCTTAGTTAATGGCAGCGACCCATTGCTTGGCCGACCTTTCGCGCTGTATGACACGGTGCTCGATTCCAACGGCGATCCATTTGCCATTGATGTCGTTTATCTGGTCGTCGGCCGTGTAACGGGCGCGCTGGCGGCAATGCGCCCCGGCGATCAAGTGGCCATTTGGGGACCACTTGGCAACGGTTTTCGCTCCTTCGATGCCGTGGGCCATGTGGCATTCGTCGCCGGTGGCATCGGGCAAACGCCGTTTCTGGCTTATGCCCGTGATTTGCTGGGCACACGCGGCTATGGAGATCGGTCGCCGAGACAGCAGGCCGGCCGAGTCAGCATGTACTATGGCGTTCGTTCGTCAGACTTGGCTGCCGGAGTCGAAGATTTTCGTGGTGCCGGCTGCGAAGTTCACATGGCCTCCAACAATGGCTCGATTGGCCACCATGGATTCGTGACGGAGTTGCTGCAACACCATCCCAAGCCAGATTTCCTGGTCGGATGCGGCCCTGAACCGATGCTGAATGCTCTTGCGGCGTTGGCAACGGAATGGAATGTTCCGTGTGATGTCAGCCTGGAAACGCCGATGGCGTGTGGGCTGGGCATCTGCTTTAGTTGCGTCGCCCCGGTGAAAACGCCCGATGGCTGGGACTACAAGCGCGTCTGCATGGACGG
>JANNLP010000792.1:0-11455 GCA_031396905.1 Gemmataceae bacterium | reverse complement strand
AGTTGATTAAGCTTCATGCCATAGCGGTCGAGAAACTCGCCGAGCGTGAATTCGTTGTCGATGGCATCGGGGTCGTCGGTCAGCTTTTCGGTCAGGTCGCGCATCAGATCCATGTAGGCGCGTTCAATCAGCGGCAACACGGTTTTACAATCATGGGCGACATTCGGGTATTCGTCGTTCCACTTCGAGAGAAAGTGCCGCCATTTCTGGCCCTGATCGTTTGCAATAGCGACGGCCCGGGTCAGCGCGTACTGTTCCTTCTGGACATCGAGAATCTGGCGCAACAGTTCCAGCGCATCGGCCGGCACGTCGGTCGGGACCGGCGGCTGCGGCTGGGTGGGGCCTGACACGTCGAATGAAAAATGCATACTCGCCTCGATGAATTGCAGTTTATCGCATCGGCGAGGCGAAACCAATGGCAGCGCAAAAAGAAAGCCACCCGCGGGGGAGCGGGTGGCCTGAAGAAGGGTGCGGGGATGGGGTCGTGACGCGGGTGGGGAAGGGTGTCCGCTCGGCCGCGAGGGGGATCGCAAACCGATTCAGCGGTCGGGGTCTAACCGACCGGCGAGGCCGACGACGATCACCGCGAAGGGGGGACCTGGTGTCGCGGGGGAACGACTTCCAGAAATCGCGGTGGCCGCTGTTGTGCCGGCCCGAACGAAAGTTGATAAAGCAGCAGCCGTGCCAATCGCGCAGATTTTTACAGCCAATGTCGTTACCATCGCGGCTATCGGCACTTACGACTTTGTCATGGGAAACCGGTTCATCGCCGGGTTGCGAATCGTTGTAATACTCGGGTCTTGTTTGTAAGTTCTTCCGCGCCGACGGTCGAGGAGTTGCAATGTCGGAACCGCTGGGAATCGCCTTGCTCGGTTGCGGCACCGTCGGCGGCGGCGTCGTGCAACTGCTGAGGAATCGTAGCGACCACTTGGCACGGCGTGCCGGCCGAGCGTTGGAACTACGACACGTTGTTGTGCGCGACATTTCAAAGCAGCGATCTTGTGATGTGCCGCGAGGATTGCTCACCACTGACTTGGCGAAGGCGATCAGTGACTCGCGTGTCAATGTCGTCGTGGAACTGGTCGGCGGAACCACTTGGGCGAAAGATGCCGTGTTGGCCGCGCTCGCGGCGGGCAAAGATGTCGTAACGGCCAATAAGGCGCTGCTTGCTGAGTTCGGCACCGAAGTCTTCGCGGCCGCCCATCACCACGGCCGCGCGATCGCATTCGAAGGCAGCGTGGCCGGCGGCATCCCCATCATTGGCGTTTTAACGCAGGGGTTGGCCGCGAATCGGATCACTAGACTGCAAGGCATCCTCAACGGTACCTGCAACTTCGTCCTGTCGGCGATGACCGACGACAAGAGTGACTACAACACGGCCTTGGCGGAAGCTCAACGCCTGGGTTACGCCGAAGCCGATCCGACATTGGATGTCGATGGCAGCGACGCCGCTCACAAGCTGGCGGTGCTGGCGCGCGTTGCCTTTGACGTGGCCATGTTGCCGAAACAAATCGAACGGCGCGGCATTGTGGATGTATCGCCATTGGACATCCGCTTAGCTGGGGAGCTTGGTTGCGTCATTAAATTGATTGCCGATGCCCAGCTCCACGACAATGAACTGACACTGCTAGTCGCGCCAGTGCTGGTACGGCGCGGCACGCCGCTCGCCGATGTTGCCGGCGCTTACAATGCCGTGCGCGTTGTCGGTGATGCCGTGGGTGACACGCTTTTCTACGGTGCTGGAGCCGGTGCCATGCCGACGGCCAGCGCAGTTGTCGCCGACATCATCGACATGGCCATCGGCCGAGCACAGGCAACGTTCAAGGCCATGCGACTGTGGGAACCAACAACCGGTATCCGCCTGAGGTCTAACGATGATGTTGTCAGCCGTTTCTACATTCGCCTTACCGTCGCCGATAAGCCCGGCGTGCTGGCTGAGGCCTCCGGGCTACTCGCCATGGAGCAAATCTCCATTGCGGAAGTGATCCAGCACGAAGCTACCAACGATGGCAGCACGGCACTTGCGATTGCAACGCACCTGGTGCCGGCCGGCAAACTTCGCGCGGCGCTCGACCGCATCAATCAATCGGATTCACTGCGCGAGCCAGCGGTTTACTATGCGATGGGGTTGTGAACTAGCTTGTGAGATTCGCTAACACCAACTGTGACCATGTCTCAAATTGCGCGGCTTTTTTTCGCAACTCCGTGATGAGCGCGAAGCCGCAAGCGGCGATCGTCGTTTCGCGCGGTGTGACATCGTCGTTGTCCAGCGACAACACATGAACGATGCCGAGATGCACCGATCCCACTGGGGTTGATGGGTCGTAGACCAGGCCAAGCACTTTTTCCATGTATGCACAACCGAGGTGGATTTCCTCGGCCAATTCTCTGGCCATGCCGGCACGGTATGGGTCGTTGGCTTCCGTATCGACAGGGTTAATGTGGCCGCCGATGCCGATGGATTCGAGTGCGTGCAGGCGTTTCTCGCCGCCTTTGCTGCCGCGGGTGTAATGGAAGATCCGGTCGTGGTGGCGCAACAACAAATACGGGATCAACTGCAACCATGTCGGGTCCGTCTCGCATTCGCTCCGGCGACGGAATGACAAGTGTCGAACATCAAACAAGTCCGGCAGATAGCGCGGCACATCCGTGGTGAAGCCTGTGAAGGTTCCCAACTCATGCAAGCGCGCGGCCGGCAGTCCCAAGACCAGTTCATTGCTCATCGTAAACGTTCCCAGGGAATGAAGCGCACGGCCAGGCCCAGCACGATGGCTGTGAGCAATAATGTTAACGCGAATCGCACTGCTTGGCTCATGGAGCGCCGGGCGAACAGGCGGTCGATTGCGTCGGCATCGTTGGTTTCAGCAGCCAATTGCAAAGCCAACTCATATCGACCTTCCGGGTAGTCGCCGGCTTGTTCTTCGGTGAGATAGTGACCGAAGTCCGCACCTTCGATGCGTGGCGCCGCCACAAGGTCAAAACGTAGAGCGTTGCTCGGCGCAAAGGTCGCCAAAGTCGCTTCACCGCGAACACTGTCGGGCAGCAACGACCAGATGCGTTGCAGAGTCTCAGCATCGGAACTGGGCCGGGCAAATGCCACGCGGCCGCCGTCAACCACAGCTTGTGCCGTGCCTAACAATGTAGCGCTGTCGTCTGCTTGCAACAGAGCCTGCACATCGGCCAGTTTTCGGCCCGGCGTCGGCCCGGCTGTCCATTGCAAACCCGGCAAATCGCCGTGGGCCGTGAAGTCAGGCGAATACTCGCCGGCAATACGAAACGGATTATGAATGGCACGATACAACTTGAGCGACAACACCAATAGGTAATACTGTCGGCCTTCCACTTGGACGACACAGATGGCTTTGCCCAATGGCGCGACGAATAACGCCCGGTCACGGCGAGGCAACTCGCCGTATTTGCCGATCATTTGTTCAGCGGTCGCCACCATGTCGTCGTCGAAGCCCGGCGAGCGGGCGACGCACTGGCTGCCGATCAGGACGGCCTGTTCGATCTTGCGGTCAATCATCGCGGAAAGGTTACGGGATTCCGCGCGAGCAACAACCTCTTTTGGCGTTCGCGTTCGTAGCATTGCCTGCGGAGGATGCGTCATGTCGGAAACGATTTTGATTGTTGATGACGAGGAATCGGTTCGCCGGACGTTCCGCGATTGGTTGATCGAGGCCAACCTGGGCTGCACCGTTTTGGTCGCCGCCGAGGCTGAGGCGGCATTGCGGCATGCCCAGCGCGAGCCGATTGACCTCGCAATTCTTGATTGGAACCTCGGCACCGGCATGGATGGGTTGCGGCTGCTGGAAGACCTGGCGGTGTTTCGTCCCGATGTGGTTGCGATTCTTGTGACGGGCTATGCAGCCCAGGCAACGCCATTGATGGCATTGCGTATGGGTGTCCGCGATTATCTCGACAAGAATCATGAACTGACCCGTGAGACGTTTGTTGCTGCCGTACGCAAACAACTCGCGCGGATCGTGCCGGCCAAGCGCGAGCGCGAACTGCAAGCTGCGCAAGCGGCGTTTCGTTCCGCTGTCGAGCAAGTGTTGCCACTGGTGCGCTCGACTGCGGCACTCGCTGATGCCGCGCCATTGCCCCGTGCGGCCGCCGCGTTGTGCGGTTTTCTTCGTGAAGCGACCCACGCCGCCGATGCCGTACTGTTGGTTCACCACGGCGACACAAGTCGCGCTTATGCTGCAGATGGTTCGCCGCTGGAGATGCCGCTCGTACCGTTCGCGCGATCCATTGCGGCGAGTGCTGCCAGCATGGGCGAACCGAGCGCATTGGCAACATTGGACGAATCGGCGTTGAAGGGCACGCAATTGCAGCCGTTTGAGCAGGGTCGCAAGATCGTGTTGGCCGCGCCACTGGCCGTGGGCGGAGGCGTGGTCGCCGTATTGGAGTTATTCGATAAACCCGCGCCGGGGTTTACGATCGAAGATCGTCGGCTGGCCGCTGCGGCGGCGGCCGTCGGCTCAGAGTTACTCAAGCAATCACTGGCCGATCAGCAAACACAGAAAACACTTCTGGACGCTGTGGATGCCGCACTCAAAGCGACAGAGAACGTACTGACGCCGGGTTCCACGAGCCTTCCGGAAAGCGTGCGCGACGCCATGCGGCAAAGTCTCGAACGCCCCGGTGCCGCGGTCGGCGGCAAAGACGCACTGGCACTGGCCGAAGCGATTCAAGCACTCGGTGCGAAGTACGGCGAAGCCGCCGTGCGCCATTGCCTGGTGCTGATTCGGCAACTGGCGTCCACACTCGATGAAGTCGCAGGAGCTTAGAGCGGCAACGCATCCCACGATGAGTGATTTCCTTCAACATCTCTTGACTCTCGTTCATCCCGACCGCCTGCTGCGCGATCAAGCGGCGACCGGCGTCGGCGTTCGCGTTGCCGTTATTGATTCCGGCATCGATCGCGCCCTCATTGCGGAGAAACACTCACGCGCCTCAATGATTGAAGGTGCCGTGTTCTTGCCTCACAACAAGGAGCCACTGCCTTACAATGGCACGGCCAGCGCTCCGCACGGTACCACGGTCGCCGACATCATCTTGAGCATCGCATCGGAGGTCACTTTGTATTCCGCCGATGTTTTCGGCCCCGCCGGCGGCAGCGAAGCAGAAACGGTCATTCGCGCCATCTATCACTGTCTCGATGCCTGGAACTGCCAAATCGTCAACCTGTCGCTGGGCATTATCGAAGCTCGCTTGCAACCCATATCCCGGCGGAACCAATTCTTGCGGGCCATTGAAGAAGCCTATCATCGCGGCGTGCTGATCGTCGCCGCTGCCCACAATGATCATCCGCTGACCCGCAGCTTCCCGGCCGCGTTTGCACCGCCGCTGGTGTCCGTGGACAAAGGTCTATTCGACGATCCCATGGAGGTACGCTATCGGCCGCGGGATCAGGTCGAGTTTCAAGCTCACGGCCGCGGTGACTTCGGACCCTTCGCCAAAGAGCCTGCGACCAGTTGGGCCGCCCCGCACGTTACCGGCGTAGCCGCCCGGTTGTTGTCGCTGTGTCCCGAGTTGCGACCGTTTGAGGTCAAAGCTTTGTTGTCCTTGATGAGCCGAGCGCGGGGCGAGTCATAGATGCTGCCGCCGGGCGATCATGTGATCGAGCTTGCCGTCGGCAACATTCAGCGCGAATATCTGTTGTACATCCCACAGAGTGAAAGCACTTCGGCACGTCCGGTCGTGTGTCTGCTGCATGGGACCGGCGGCACCGCCAAGTGGGCGATGTATGAAGCGCGGTTTGGCCAGTTTGCCGAGCGGCACAACTTCATTGCGGTGATTCCGCAGGCATTGCCGCCGGATCCGACCCAGCCGCCGAAGTTTCTCGCCAATCCGTCAGCCTGGAACGCCGGCGGTACGTTGTTTCCCAATCATCAGCCGGATGATCTACGTTTTTTCGAGTTGCTGTTTGATGACGTCGCTCGACGAGTCGTTATCGACCCGCGCCGTATCTATGTGACTGGCTTCAGCAACGGCGCATCCATGACCTTTGAATTGGCAGTTCACTTCAGCGATCGCATCGCGGCCATCGCGCCAGTCGCCGGCTATTGCCGCGTAAAAACGCTGCCACCAAAACCCGTGCCCACTCTGTTTATCATCGGGACGACCGACCCACTGGTGCCGCCGTTCGGCGGGCGAGTCACATCACCATGGACGCGCGAAGCAGTGCAGCGGCCACCCGCATTGATCGGACTCGACAAGTGGGCAAGCGGCATCGGCTGCTCGCTGCCACGCGAATTGGTCAGCGATGAAAACGGCATCAGGATCGAACGGTATCCCGGCCCCACAGAATGCACCCTGATGATCATTGATGAGCTAGGCCACCACTGGCCCGGCGGCCGCGGCCAGTTGAAGAAGAAACTTGCTGGTGAAACCACCGATCGGCTCGACGCTAACGAAGTGATCTGGGCGTTCCTGCATCGGAATCGGCTTGATGAATCAGTTGCGTAACATGCACTCGGTTCGGATACGATTTGAAACGACCAGCGCGACCCATCCACTGGCTCATCATGCGGCAACGATCATAAAGTGCATACTTGCAAGGACCTAAGTTCAATCGTTGCCAGCCTAGTCACACCCCCCCTTGTGTTCATTCTCGCCGGTTACTGCAACGACCCGCGTCGCACTTGGCCGCCGCGGATTACGAAGAATTGCAATGGCGTGAACGTGCTGGCTTCGGGGTGGTTTAATACATACATCACGTTGTCGAGCGTCAGCGTTTCCCATTGGTGCAAGCCAATCAGGATGTCGCCGCGTTGGATGCCGGCCCGGGCGGCGGGGCCTTCCGTTGATACATCCACGATGGACATGCCGCCCTGGAGTTGGCCGTTGACGCGATGGACGGAGTCGGCGGCGGTGGGAGCCAACTTGAGGCCGAGCTTGCGCCAGACGACGTCGTTGGGTGTTGCGGTTTTTTCGGTGCCACGCAGAGCCAGTTCGGTGGGTTTTGATTGACCATCGCGCGAAATGACCATTGCTACTTTGTCGCCGCCTTTGTGGCCCAACAACGCCCGTTCGAAGTCCAGCGAGTTGGTAATTGGCTTATCATCGACTTGCACGATCACGTCGCCGCGTTGCAAGCCGGCAGCGGAAGTCTGCGTCACGGCATCCGGTTGATCGACCACGAGGCTGCGGACGGCCGGGCTGGAACCCGGTTCCACGCGATCCTTCAGTGCCAGGGAATGCAGCGACTGGAACTTCTTGCGGCCACTCAACAGATCGGCACCCACGCGAATCATCTGATCGACGGGGATGGCGAAGCAAATGCCCTGAGCGCCGGCCCGAATGGCGACGTTTACGCCGATCAACTCGCCGTGCATGTTGATGAGCGGCCCGCCGGAGTTGCCGGGGTTGATGCTGGCATCTGTCTGGATGAGCGACTTATAGGCAATGTCTTTGTTCAACGTCACATCGCGCTTGGTGGCGCTGACCACGCCGGTGGTCACAGTATGTTCGTAGCCGAATGCGTTGCCGATGGCGAGGACCGGTTCACCAATCATCAAGTCCGACGCTGTCCCAAGTGTCATGGTTTGCATCGGTGATCGGGGCTCGATCTTGAGCAGGGCCAAGTCAGTCTCGGCATCGCGGGCAAACACTTTGGCCGGATAGCTCGTGCCATCGCTTAAGCGCACGCGCAACGTCTGAACATCCTCAACCACATGATGGTTGGTGATGATGTAGCCGCGCGGGTCGATGACGATGCCGGTGCCCATGCCATTGACGCGGTTTGGCCCGTGGTGCATGACATCATCGCTGGCGGCCACGGTGCGTTCACTATGGATATTCACCACCGCCCCGCGCACGCGCTCGACCACGTCGACGACCGGGGATCGGCGCGGGTTGCCGGCCGCCAATGTCGCGGGAGCTGCGCTGCGTGGTGCGGCGGAGGTAATTTCCGGGCCGTTGGCGAGAGCCGGGATGACGTTAGCCGACAGACCGATGGCCAGGGCGACGCCGGGAACAGTCCGAATCAATGAGGTGCGGAAGCAGAGCGGCATGGAGTCCTCCGAGCGGTGGGTCTCGTCCGTGAGCCGGGTCGGGCCGCGAAGTTGATGGTGATTTCGACGCCAAACGCGGCATCGCTGGAGACTGCAGTGCACGGAATGTGTGGCAATGTGCGGAAACGGTTCACGTCGGTCGTGACTTGCCGATCGAACGTGGCAACCCCGACATAATGATGTTGCCGATTGTGCGGGGTGTGTCCGTTGTTCGAGGTCGGTTGTCCGATGGTTGACGAGAAACGTAAGTTAATGCGAAGTACGGCATTACCACCGGGAAACTAACTTCATGCCTGAATTGCCGCGACTTGAACAAATCCGCGCGTTATTGCGTGACGACCCCGACGATCCGTTCCTACAGTATGGCCTGGCGATGGAGTATCTCAGCATCGATGACCCACCGGCTGCCGCCACGGCATTCCGCGAATTGATGCTGAAGCAGCCGGACTATGTACCGACGTATCTGATGCTTGGTCAGACATTGCAACGGCTCGGCCGCGAAGACGAAGCCGCCGACGTGCTGCGAAAAGGTGCGGTAGTGGCGAAAGCCGCCGGCAACGATCATGCCCTGTCGGAGATTCAGGGGCTGCTGGCGATTGTGGAATGAAAACCAAGGATGAGGGATGAAGGATGAAGTGTGAAGTAAGACCGAGCAATGACAATCGTCGGACCATTTCCGCGCGACTGTGGTTCGTTATCGCGCTGTTTGTTTCATCCTTCATCCTTCATCCTTCATCCTTGGCCGCTGCAGCCGATTCTTGGTCCGCCGTCGAGAGCGAAGTCTACGCGGCCATCGGACGGGGCGAGCTGCCCGGCGCGGTGATCGCGGTGCTGCATAAGGATGAGGTCGTTTACCGCAAAGCGTTTGGCTCGCGGGTCAAAGTCCCCTCTTCCGAGCCGATGATGGTGGACACGATCTTCGACCTGGCTTCGATTACCAAACCCGTGGCGACGGCCACATCAATTTGGACGTTGATTGAAGCCGGCAAACTGAAGGTCGATGAAAAAATCGCAACCTACTGGCCCGAGTTTGCACCGCAGGGCAAAGACAAGCTCACGCTGGCCCACTTGCTGCTGCACACTAGCGGCTTGATCGCCGACAACCCGATTGCCGACTATGCCGATGGACCCGTAAAGGCACTCGAGCGCATTTGCGCGCTGAAGCCGTTGGCGGCACCGGGCGAGAGGTTTATCTATTCGGATGTCAATTTCATCGTCCTCGGCGAGTTGGTTCGGCGAGCTTCCGGGAAAACACTCGATAACTACGCCAGGGAAACCATCTTTGAGCCGCTGGGCATGCGGGACACGGGCTTTTGCCCGCCGACGGCATTGCGGCCACGCATCGCGCCGACGGAACAGCGCGATGGGAACTGGATGCGTGGCGAGGTCCACGATCCGCGCGCCCACAAACTCGGCGGCGTCGCCGGCCATGCCGGCTTATTCGGCACGGCCGATGATCTTGTCGCCTATGCCCGCATGATTCTTGGCAGCGGTCGGCTCAACGGCAAGCAGATTCTGCGGCCGGATACGGTCGCCGCGATGACCTCTGCGCAACCCGTGCCCAATGGCCAGCGGGCGTATGGCTGGGATGTGCGGACCGGTTTCTCATCCAATCGCGGCGAGCATTTCGGCGGCTTCGGCCACACGGGTTTCACTGGCACATCAATATGGATCGACCCGCCCAACTCCACCGCTGTCATCATCCTGGCCAATGCCGTGCATCCCGATGGCAAAGGCAAAATGAAGCCGCTCCGCGCACGGGTTGCCACGTTAGCGGCGGAGATCCTGGGCGTTGTTAAAACGCAACCTGCACAAAAAGTGAGCGACGGCGTTGCCACCGGCATTGATGTCCTCAAGCGCGAAGAGTTTGCTCGGCTGCGCGGCAAGCGCGTCGGCCTGGTTACCAATCACACAGGCCGCGATCGCAGCGGCACCGCCACCGTCGATCTATTGCACAAGGCGGACGGTGTAACATTGGTGGCCCTGTTTGGACCCGAACACGGCATTCGCGGTGCCCTGGATGAGAACGTGAAAGATGGCAAAGACGAAGCGACTGGCTTACCCGTGTACAGTCTTTACGGCCCGCGCCGCAAACCCACGCCGGAGTTGCTGCAGGGCATCGACACACTGATTTACGACATTCAAGACATCGGTTGCCGCTTTTACACATACATCAGCACGCTGGGCAATGTCATGGAGGCGTGTGCCGAGAACAAGATTCGTCTCGTCGTTTTGGATCGACCCAATCCCATCGGCGGCCTCGCCGTTGAAGGGCCACTCGCGGATGCCGGACGGTTTTCGTTCGTCGCATATCATGCCATTCCGATTCGCCACGGCATGACCGTTGGCGAATTGGCCCGGCTGTTTCAGGCCGAACGGCAGTGGCAATTGGATCTCGATGTTGTGAAATGCGAGGGCTGGAAACGTGCCGACTATTTTGATCGCACGTTGTTGCCCTGGGTGAATCCATCGCCGAACATGCGGTCGCTAACCCAAGCGATTCTGTACCCAGGCATTGGCCTGCTGGAAACCACCAATGTCAGCGTCGGCCGCGGCACCGATACGCCATTCGAATGGATCGGCGCACCGTGGCTTGATGGCCGGCGCCTTACAGGTGAGTTGATGAAGCACCGTCTGCCCGGCGTGACGTTCGTGCCAACCAGTCGCACGCCGATCGGCAGCGTCCATAAAGACAAGCTTTGCGGCGGCGCGCAAATATTCGTGACCGACCGCGACCTAGTCGAACCGGTTCGCCTCGGCCTCACCTTCATGGATGTGCTGCGAAGTACTTACCCGAATGAATGGGATCCGAAACGGATCGACACCTTGCTCGTTCACAAATCGACTTTTGACCACATCATGGCCAAGCAACCTGTCGCAGCGTTGGCGCAGGACTGGTCAATGAAAGCATCGGCGTTTCACGAACGACGCAAGGCGTATTTGCTTTACGATTAAACAAAAACGCCCACCCGTTGCGACGGGTGGGCGTTTCTTTGAATCTCTTTCACGACCATCACCCACCACAACTGGAGCACGCGCTGAACAGGCATGACATGCGTTCGTGCAGGCGGGCTTTCCAGCTCGTGGTGCAGCATGTCGGCTCGCAAACCACCGGTGTGCACACCGGCACGTAGCGGCAGGTGTGGTACTTCGTGCAGTACGCCTCCATGTGGCACGTCGTCACCGGCACGCAGCGCTTGCAGCACACCGGCTCGTAGCGGCACACGGTGTAGGGCCGGCAGGTGCGGTGATATTCAGTCACGTGGCGAACCGTGCAAACCCGGCGGCACGCGGTGCGCTGTTCGCAGACCATGCGGCACGTCGTGTACGGCACCATCCGCGTGTGACACTCGGGAACCGTGTAGCAATGCCGGCGGCATTCATAGCGCACTCGCTGCTCCGGCACCATGCGGCAGGTCGTGTACGGCACGCAT
>JANNLP010000760.1:0-1572 GCA_031396905.1 Gemmataceae bacterium | reverse complement strand
GGTGCCGAACTGCGGACCGACCTTGCTGTACGCACCACCCGTGTTGTTGTTGCGGATGGCCTTGGGCACATTGGCCAGCCAATCGTTGGCCCCGAGGTAGGGGTAGCCAAGGAAGACATTGTTGCCGCTGCTCGCGCCGCCAGGGCCAGTGCCGCCGGCCAGCAGCGTGAAGTGCGTGTAGTACGCATTCACATTCTGGCCGGCATCGACAATGCCACCGTTGCTGGCAACGAGGCCGGCGGCGGTACTCGCCGTGCCCTTATTGTTGTTGCTGAGATTGTTGCCCTGGATCAATGCCATGCCACCATCGACTTGGATGCCGATGTGGTTGTTGGTGATCGTGTTATTGAGTATCGAGGCCGAGCCGCCCTTACCAACGACCAACCCGCTAAGCGACGGCCCGGCCGTGACTTGGGCAAGATTCTGTACGAAGGTTGCGGTCTTGTTCGTATTCACGATGACACCGCGACCGGTGATGACGCCGCTGCCAAGACCATCAAGCGTCACTCCATTGGCATTGAGAATCACATCGCCGCCGGTACCAGTCAGCGAACCAGACAGGTTCAGTACGCCGCCGTTGATTAAGCTGACGCCGTCGTAGGTGTTAGCTCCAGCCAGCGTGACTACGCCCGCCGTGGTCTTCACAAGACCAACGTTGCCAGCAAAGTTTGCCGTGACCAGGCCGTTTTGAACATCGAAGTTGGACTGACTCGTCAACGTGCCCGGTCCGGAAATTGTGCCGTCGATCAACGACACCGCCAGCACCGTATCGTTGAATGTGCTCATGGCGAACACGGCAGTCGCACCATTGACGATGAGCGATGAATCGTCATCCAATACATTGCTCGCACCCATCTTGAGCGTGCCAAATAGCACACTGGTAGTTCCGTCGTAAGTGTTCGCGCCGCTGATCGTGAAGATGCCGCTGCCCAGCTTGATGACGTTGCCGCCGGTACCGGACATCACGCCACCGAACGACGTCGAAGCGTTATTGCCACCGGTTGTTAGAGTCTGGGCACCGATGTTCACGTCGCCGAAGCCTTGCAGTGCTCCGATGGTTTCATCGTCGCCATTCAAATCGACGAGTGTGCCGGCATCGACCTGCAGGGTACTCGCATCATCCAGGGCATCGCCGTTGAGCAGCGTAAAGGTGCTCAAACCGTTGACGTTGCCAAGTGTAATGAGATTGCCGGCCGCTGTGATCGAGTTGACGATCACTGTGTTGATTTCTCGGAACGTGCTGGAGCCGTTGGCAGTTGAGGTCAGATTGTTGGCGTCGATGTCCAAGTTAACTTTCCCTGCGGAACTCACGGTCACCAAGTCGCCATGCACGGCCGTGTCGTTGTAGCCCGAGTAGCCGCTCGGCGTGGTGTCAGTAATGTCGCCGGTTGTTGAGGTCAGCGTCACATCGTCGCCCGCACTGATGAAGTTGGCGGTCGTCATTGACTTGGCCATGATCTGCACATCGTCTCCAGCGGAGATGTAACCGAAGCCGGACGGACTGTGATTGAACGTGCCGGCAGCCGTCAACACGACATCGTCGACTGCCTGGAGATGCGAGCCGTAGCCGCC
>JANNLP010000717.1:0-1904 GCA_031396905.1 Gemmataceae bacterium | reverse complement strand
TTTATTTTAAACCGATGCGGGGGCATTTGGGTAAATTTTTCGACGCGTTATTTAAGTGCCGCGCCAGATGTAGGCGAGGTGTTTGGTGTTGCTCTTACTTGGTGCGCGGCACTTTGAAGAGACTACTCCGTCACGTCAACCATCACGGCCTGCCAGACGGCGCGGTCGGTGTCACTTTGCACCCAGGCGGCGACTTTGAGATTCTTCAACTCCAGCGGGCGATAGGGATGTGGGAACGGCCGGTCATTTGCCGCGATCTTATTGAGGGAGTTGTTGAGTTTCGCGCGCAGGTCGTCAATCGTCACCGTCTCTTTGAACGTGGCCTCGTCTTTGGCCAGTTCTTTGCCGTCCGGGCCGCCGGGCATTGCGCGGACGACGTGGCGATAAAAGCGCAGGCTGTTGCCGCCGGGATAGCGGATGGAATCTTCCACGACCGCCATGCGCAAACGCATCTTGCGATCCTTAGCATCGCCGGGCACGCCTTCAACTTTGAACTCCATGTCAATCTTCCCTTCTGTCAGCTTGGCCTTGGCGGTGAGCTTCACCGGCGTGACATCGTTGACCAGCGGGTTGATGCCGTCGCAATATTCGGTGAACTTTGTGCGGGCCAGCGCGAAGTTGCCGCCACCGGGTGACCTGGGCCGACCGTTGACGAAGCTGGCCGGGATGACATTGGTCTGGTTGGGGTAACGCTTGGCGTAGTAGTCAAACCGCGCTTCGGATTCGGGATTGGCCAGTGCGTCGGGGGCCGGCACGTGCAGGTGGTACTGCAAAATTACAGCTTCCGCGGGTTTGAACGCTTCCAATAACTTGTCGAAAGCGACGCCATTGGCGGCCCCGGATTGGCCCTCGGCGCCAATGAATAACTCGAAGAAGGCAACGCAGTTTGCCTTCTCCTTACGTTTGCCAAACGGCGTCACGGCAATTTTGGGCAACTTGGCGCGATAATCTTCGTCGAGCTTGGCATCAATCTTTGCCAGGCGTTCTTCGTGGGCTTTCGCGGCATCGGCCCGGCCGGAGTTCTTCAGCCCGGCAATCAGGATCGTTAATATCCGTGCCTGCAATGTTGGCGCGGTGGCATCACCCAATTCTTTGTCCGCGCGCTGGGCCATCTCGGCGGCCAGCGCTTGCGTCTTGCTGTTGCGGCCTAGGCTATCTACGGCCAACAGCAGCACGTCCCGGCGATAGCGCGGCCCCAACCGGGCAGCGGCCTTGAGTGTGGCCTCGGTCCACGACTTCACCTGTTCGGCCGATGCCTCGTCCTGATACGAATAATTGAGCAGATCAACCCCGGCCTCGGCCGCTGCCGGGTGTTCCGCGTGATCCGTCAGTACCTTGGCCATTTGTTTCGGGCTTTCCTCGTCGATCTTTTTCTGCAGACGGTCGAGGTCCTCATTCAGGCGTTCGCGGTCACTGACGGTGGTCGATTTGTCAATTAACTTGCGCAACTCAATTCGTTCCGCAAAGAGTTTGGCCTGTTCCCGCATCGGCGGCGGCAGATCACGCGGCTCCCTCATCCGCTCGCGCACGATTAAGTCTTCATCCGTCATTTCCAAACGGGCAATGGCAAGCCGCCGATCGTTGCCGCAGGAACCGATCACCGACTTGGCGTCGCTTCCCGCAGCGCCCTCAAACACGACATCCTCATCCGAGATGTTCATGTCGATGCGCACGAAGCCATCGACAACCTTGGCCGTGCCGACCGTTACTTTGCCCAACGCCGTGTTTCGCCCGATAAGATTGGCCGCCCAGCCACCATCCTTTTGTTCCAACGTCAATACACATATTGCTAAATCGGTATCGATACCCCGAGCCACATACAACTTGTACTTCCCCGGTGCGGGATCAACTGCGTTGACATGATCGGTCAGGCTAGCACTAACAAGAACAACCAAAGCAATTCG
>JANNLP010000686.1:0-8052 GCA_031396905.1 Gemmataceae bacterium | reverse complement strand
ATCCTCACTTAGCATGCCAATCAGCCGGACCCGTTGCGCCTTTGGCAGCCGTCGAGCCGATGCTGCGAGTTTCTCAAATGTTGAAATCACCTGAACATGCCCTCTGACCACCGGTATGATAGCTCAAGGCGGACGTCTTCCCAAGGCCAGCGATATATTCCAGCCACGATTGGTACTCGTCGCCACGCACCGCAGATGATGCTACTCAGTCAAGCTCCTATCGGGCTTGTCAGCACGGGGCGAGAACCAATTTCACTTGTGTCATTCCGTAGTCACGTCCTTCATCCGCCTCAATACGTACACGTGACCCGCACTTCGACTTGGACCTTCACCCAGGCCGGCGACGCGGGCGGTTCGGCATCTCCGCCGCCAAGCATTCGCATGGACGATAGCAGATTCACTGGCGTTTCGATTGGCTTTTCTTTGTCCGAGACTTCGATCAACACGATCGTCACTTTTTTGTCGCCGCACGCGGCTTCGGCGTCGGCCACCGCTTCTTTCACCGCCTGGCGGATGGCGTCGCGGCGGGCTAGGGCTGTGGCCGACGACAGCCACTGCACCGTGGGGCCATTCACAGATTCCGGTTCGTCGCCCGCGTTGCCGCCGCCGATGGCGATGGCCACGTTTCGCGGCATCTTGAATGGTGATTGAGCCTGCGACTCCGCACTGGACGTGCCGCCATTTTCGACGGCGGCTTCACTGAGCCGCCCAACCGCATTGCGGAGCCTCACCGCGTCTTTCTCGCGCACCGTCACCTGGAAAACGCTTTTCGCTTTCTTGCCATGAATGGCCGGCGGCGTGCCCGGATTGGCGGGGTTCGTCTGCATCGTGCTCAGCGTGGCCGGCGACACACGAATGTCCACCGCCATCTTGTCCAATGGCACGGCCTGCAACGCCTTTTTGACCTCATCGATCTTCCGTTCCAGCGCTTCCAATGCGCTCTTGTCCTGGCCCTCGACGGAGTTGGCAACAGAAAAAGTCAGCACGGCCTCGTCCGGTTGAAGTTGAACTGATTTAGCCGACGTCACGACAACACGCGGTGACTCAGCAAGGGCCGGCCGTTCCGTCAACATGATCGCCATGAAGGCGATAGCTCCGAAGCGGAGAAACGGAAGCAATTGTCGTCGATTCACCATGATGCGACTCCAGATCAAGCTGTCAAACGGCAGCGGATTGCTTGCAAACAGCGAACATCGTCATCTACTTTTCAGCCACCTGATGTGATTGTGGCGAATCCGCCGCACTTCGGCGAACAAATTCAAACGAGGCACTCGAAATGTTAGGGCAATTCTCAAGACCTTACTGCAACTCTTCCAAATACGTCGTCGCAAACACGTACTTGCTGCCTTCGCCCTGGTGACCGGCAAGTTCCTTCGACCATTTGTATCGCACAGTTTTCAGTCGGCCAGCCGCTGTGTCGAACACCACTTCGCCACTCGGTTGCAATGGAGCCAGCGGAATCTGGTCGGCCGGTGAGTCAGGCAGCCCGGCAATTGTTGTGGCAATGCCGATGGTCGCCAGCGAGCCGTTGATCGCCTTACACGTTAATTTTTGCACCGCGGCGTAGTTCTCGCCAGCGCCTTGTGGCGGTTCCAGCTTGATTTGATACTTGCGTTCCCACGTGCCTTCAATGGCCAAAGCAATCGCCGGCAGTGCGATCTTGAACGGCAAGTCAGCTTCCAATCGGCTCGCGGGGCCGAACTTGCTTTCTTTCACTTCAACGAGTTGTCCACGCGGATCGAGCCGCACCACCGTCAGCGGCACGCCAACGTATTTGGCCATCTCTTCGACCATGCCGGGCGTGCTCTTTTCCTTCGCCTCGGAATCAAAGAGCATTGTCTCGCCGGCTGGCGTCTTAGTTCCCATTCGCAACTTGTCGAGCGACATGGTCAGCGTGGCGACACCGGCGGCGTCAACGGCACTCACGCGCCATTTCTTGACGAGGTCCAGTTTCGTGATAGTTTCGGTGGTTTTGTCGCCGACCTTTTCGGTGGCCGTGGTCGATTGCGACACCTTATAAACGAGCGTTTGCCCGGCCGCCCATCTGAATTGGGGAGTTTGCGACCAAGCAGTCGGCGTTGCAGCGAGAGCGACAACCAGTGCGACATTCCATGCGCGAACCATGACGGACCTCCGTATCGAGCCATGAGTTTAGATGGGCGGGCATTACCGGGCAAGATCAATCCGGAGCGTGTTGTGCAAGGAACGCACGCAGACGCGAATAAAGGTCTTTGGGGTGCGGCCCGCCATGCGTGCCCACCGGGTCAATCAAGAGTTCTTTCGGTTCGTTTGCCGCTGCGAAAAGTGCGTACGCGTGACGAACAGTGACAATAGAGTCGGCGTCACCGTGATACATGAACGTAGGCCGGCAACAGTTCGGCATTTTTGTCAGGTTCGGGAATTTGGAGCGGGCCAACCACCTTACCGGCACAAACCAGTAGCGGTCGGCACCCGCTTCGGGAAGATCCGTAAACGTTCGCGCGAGGACCAGGGCGCGGTGATTGTGCTTCGTCGCCAAGTCAATGGCCATGGCTCCGCCAAGCGACTTGCCGAACAGGATGACCTTCTCCGCCGGCACCTTGGCTTCGTTGATGATCCAATCCCACATGGCGTCGGCGGCGGCATAACAACCCGCCTCGCTTGGGCTGCCGGAGGATTTGCCGTACCCGGGATAGTCGTACATCAGTACCGACGCGTTGAGTTCATGCGCCCACACCACGGCATCATGGCCGCGATGACTTAAGTTGCCGGCATTGCCATGCGAGTAAAAGAAAAGACTCTTTGCGCCACTGTGCGGCAAGAACCAGCCATGGATTTTCTCGCCGGTCGGCAAATCAACGAACACATCTTGCATCCGCGGATCGGGCGGTTTGCTCCAGTTCGCTGCACCCGACGGATGGTAAATGAGCTTATCTTCGAGCAACATCATGGCCCCAATCAATACGCCATAGGCCAGCACACCACGCAGTAGGAGGTGTCGCGCTCTCTGCCACTTCGATCGCGGCTTTATCATCGCCACAGCCTGCATCCTTTCGCAAACATGACAATGATGACCAACCAACAACCGAGCGGCAGCCAATCACCGGCGAATGCATAGAAACTCCACCGATTGTCGATGGGCGCATTGGCCGTCACCACGCCGCTGATGGCTTTCGATGTTGCCCACGTCGGCCCGGGCGTATGTGTCACCCGGCCATTCGGGTCAATGACGGCCGATACGCCCATGTTCACAGCCCGCACCAAGGACCGGCGACATTCAATGGCGCGAAAGCGGCTCACGACCAAATGTTGTTCGTGTTCCTGCGTTCCTTTGAACCAACCATCATTGGAAATATTGACCAGGAAATCGACGGGATCGCTTGCGACATAAGCTCGTGCCATTGCCGACGCCGAGTCTTCGTAACAGATCAAAACGCCGAAGCGATAAACCCGTGCCGGTGTTGCCAATTCAAAGCGCGTCAATTCCGTCCCTGGTGCGACGGTGTATTCCAATCCATCGTACGGCGTAAAGTTCTTCAACCACGGCAGTGTTTCGACGAACGGCACATATTCGCCGAACGGCACGCGGTGGATCTTGTTGTAACGACCCGTCACCCCACCGTTCGGCGCGACCATCACAGCCGAGTTGAATTGACGCTGCTGCTTGCCGGGGCCAACATCGACGGTAATGACACCGAGCAGGACCGGCGTTTGCCAGGTCGTTCCCGCGCCGGCAAGGCTGGCTTTGCTGGCATTGATGTGTTGCATCCATCCGGTCAAATCTGCCGCTTCAACTCCAGCGGCGGCAAACGCATGAACGCCTGGGTAAGTCGTCTCTGGCCAAATCGCCAAATCAGGACGAGCAGCAACCGCTTCATCCATCAGTTCACAATGCTCACGCATGATTCGATTTGCCGCGTTTTCGCCGGCATCATTCTTGACGCCCTGAGGAATATTGCCCTGCAACAGCGCGATCTTTGGCCCGTCGATGAATTGGTCCTGGCTCAAGCGCCAGGCACCGTATCCGAAACTCAATGCGATGAGCGTGGCCAGCGCGATGGTCCAACCCCGCAGTGATTGGCGTGGCCCCGTCAGTGCGTCGGCAATCAGTCCATTCACAGCGGCCACGAGAAATGTCAGGGCATACGCGCCGCCTAAGTCGGCAATCTGAATGAGACTCAGAAACTCATGCTGCGAATGGCCCAGATAATACCACGGGAAGCCGCCGAGAACCCAGCCGCGCAGGAACTCCATCGCCGTCCACACGATGGGTACCGACACGCACAACGGCATAGATGGATTGCGATCCAGTCGCCGGATCAATGCGAACGCCACGAAGACAAATGCCGAACAGTGAAACGAAAGAGCGAACCAGGCGTAGTACATCATCGGATCGCCGACGCGCATCCAACAAGTGGCGGCGATGAAGAACGCCAGGCCGCTCAGCCACGCCGCGAAATAGCGCATCTTGCGCCCGGCAAGGAGCCGGGTCAGCATCAGCAGCGGCACGAGGGCGAACCAGCCCAGTAGACCGCAGTTTACCGGGAAGTACGCCAGCCACAACAACAGCGATGAAAGCAGCGCCAATGCCAGAGGAACAATTGCCGACATGCGATGAATGGGGCCTTCTAATAAGACAACGGCGAAAGATTCAGTATGACCGCAATCGCCGTCAACTGATACCCGCGTGAAGGTCGTCCTGATTCAATTGAATCGGCACTGACTTTTTGCGCACGCGGATATTAACAGCCTCGACGATGAGTGAGAAGGCCATCGCGAAATAAATGTAGCTCTTGTTGATGTGCTGGCCGAACCCGTCGGCGACCAACAGCACACCAATGAGAATGAGGAACGCCAGTGCAAGGATCTTGAGCGTCGGATTGCGCGAGACAAAGCGCGATATCGTCTCGGCAAAGACCATCATCACGCCCACGGCGATCAGCATGGCCGTGACCATCACCCACAGGGAGTCCACCATGCCCACAGCCGTGATGACCGAATCCAGTGAAAACACAATGTCAATAATGGCAATCTGTATCAGCACCATGCCAAAGCGGGCCGCGCCGCCGGGCCGTTTGTGATGGTCGTCGTCGATCGGTTTCTCCAGCTTTTCGTGAATCTCATATGTGCTCTTGCCAATGAGGAACATGCCGCCGGCCAGCAAGATAATGTCGCGCCAAGAGATTTCGCGCGCTTCCAGCGTGTGCAACAGCGGCCAGTCCGGCAATGTAATAACTGGCGTGGTCAAACCCAGTATGAACGACAACGTCCCTAACAAGAGCAACCGCGTTCCCAGTGCGGCGAAAAGCCCGAGTCGTCGCGCCCGTGGCTGTTGCTGTGGCGGCAACTTACCCGCGATGATGGCAAGGAAGATAATGTTGTCGATGCCAAGGATAATCTCCATCGCGGTCAAAGTGACCAGCGGAATTATGGCATCGGTCAGCAAGTTTCGCGGCCCCGCGTGAATTGTCTTCAGGCCGCGTACCGCCTCGCGGGCATAATCCTTGCCGCCGACCATGACCTTGTCGATCTTCGCCGTACCGCGAAACTGGTGATCCATCCCGTCTACATCAAGCAAGTCATTCCCGGCCGTCCCGAAGGTCAACTTTCTCACCCGATTTGCGTCGATGGTCAGAGAACCAGTATCGAATGCAAACGTAATCGGGCCAATATCCCAAATCCCATCAACGGTCGCCTGGCCGAAGAGGTCGAGGCGGACAGTGGGATTAACCGTCTTGTCTTGAGCGCTGGCCGTGCTGACGACCAACAGTGTGCAAAGTACGGCGAGAATGCGCATGAGGAGTTAGTATGAAATCGACCCGCGATTTCACCGGGCGATGGCCGCGACAATCGCCGACACGTCGGCCATGCCGCCGAGCCCGAAATCGCCACATGCAAGTTCCTTGGCCACAGGCCCGATGATAATTGGGCCTCGGTCACCCGAGTCTTGTCTTAATTGTGCCAGGTGCCGTGCGGTCGCCGGGTGATCCCACATCAGCGTGTTCATTGCGGGCACAAGAATCATCGGCCGGCTCATGTCCCAGGCACGGGCGACACAGGTGAGGCAGTTGTCTGCCAGGCCATTAGCCATTTTGCCCAGCGTGTTGGCATCCAACGGTGCGATCACAAATACATCGGCCCATTTTCGCAACTCAATGTGCAAAATTTCATCGCCACGATGATAACCGCCTTTGGGCCATTCATCGGAATCGCGAAAAAGGGTGCCCGCAGGTAAATCGGATGGCTTGAAAAAATACAATGCGGGTTCAGTGACAACAACTTTGACGTTGTGTTGGGCAACAAGCAGCGCGGCAACCAATTCCGGCGCCTTGATCGCCGCCACAGAGCCAGTCACGCCGAGTAGGACGTTTGCCATATTAACTCCGACACTTGGCGATTGCGGCCAACAACCGCTCAGGCAACTCCGCACGCGTGATTCTCTCATAACGACCCGCGATTGGCCCTAAATAAGCCCACGCATCCGCTCCTTCAAGCGTGTTGGCTACCATCAGTTGGGCTTGTGATTGCTGCCGTGATTTCTCAGCAATGGCCAACAAATCCGGATCGTCCAGCCCGACTTCGAGCTTGAATTTCACCAGGACGCCAGTGAAACCCCAATCGACCCGCATCCGGTCGATCAGCTTGGGCGTACGTACAAGCCGCAACCACAGTTCGGGTTGGTCGGACTTGATCTTGCCGATGGACCGATCCAGCAACGTCGGTTCGGCCGTGCCAGCTTCCCAGCGATAAACGCCGGCCGAGCGATAGTCACTGACTGCTGCCACGTGGATGATGACGTCATAACCGCCGGTTTGAACGTGACGATCCAACAATTCCTCCAGCTCATCGAATGTACGATAGCGTTCCAGTTTCCAGCGTTCGCCTTGCGGCACCGGACCCATGTCGGCAATGACTTCCGGATGCGACGTGAGCAACGTGACATCATGCCCGGCTATATGTGCGGCGACGGAGATGCGGCCGCCGGTTCGACCCGTGAAGATATTGGTGATAGCGCGGACCTTATCAATCTGAACTTGAGTATTTCCTGCCGTGACGAGGATTCGCATGGTTTTCACGCCCGATGCAGTGAATGTTCATTGTATCAGCCGCGGCGTGACTTCGCGCCCATCGCTCGCTTCATCTCACGCTGTGCGTCGGCAGTTTTCGCCGATTGCCGTTTGTCATGAAGTTGTTTGCCGCGGGCGATGGCAATCTCGACCTTGGCCCGGCCGTCCTTGAAATAGATTTGCAACGGCACCAGCGTCATGCCCTTCTGCGTCGCCTTTCCGGCAAACTTGTCGATTTCCCGGCGATGCACCAGCAGCTTCCGCGTCCGTTTCGGTTTGTGATTGAGTTGATTGCCTTTGTCATACTCGGCGATTTCCGCACCAACAAGCCAAAGCTCGCCGCTCTCCAGTTTGACGTACGCCCCATCCAAAAGTCCGAAGCCGGCGCGCAGGCTTTTCACCTCCGTGCCGACCAACACCACACCAGCCTCCAGGCGATCCGTGATTTCGTATTCATGAAACGCCTTGCGATTCCGCGTGATGACCTTGATGCCATCGTCCGCTTTGTCCTTTTTCGCCATGTTGTTGTTTTGGAAGAAAGGCGAGGCGGTTGCAAGCCGAGTGAGTGACTACGCCCGGACCAATTCCTCGGCACTCATCGCGAAGTTACTGAACTGCATGGAGTAATGCCGCTCGAACCAGTCGCGCCATTGTGCCGGTTGTCCGGCATCGTATTCGGGTTTAGTTACCAGGGCGCTGCCGAAGACTGTGCGCCGCATCTCGCCGTTGTCCACGATGATTTGTCCCGATTTAATTACGAATCGTGGCAACGTGAACATTGTCTTTCGATCCGCACTCGGCGTGTAAATGGTCACATCGGCATCCGCACCCGCGCCAAGATGACCCTTGTTTTTCAGTCCGAGGATGCGTGCCGGGGCCGCCCGGGTGATGATGGCAATTTCGTTCAGTGAGTACTCCCGGTCGAGATCAGGCAGCACGGTGCGCTCGCGCAACTTTGCCGGTAGTCGTGCCAACACCTCGCGGCGAGCGTCGCGGCTCATCAGCA
>JANNLP010000069.1:0-2480 GCA_031396905.1 Gemmataceae bacterium | reverse complement strand
GGGTCGGGGCAGAACGACCAGCAGCCGTTGAAGAAGTCCGGATAAAAGACCTGCAGGGCGAACGACACCCAGCCGCCGGTGGAGTGGCCATCGGTGAAGCGCGAGTTGCCATCGCCGATACCGCGATAGGTCTTCTCGACGTGCGGGATCAACTCTTGCGTGATAGCGTCGCCATAAGGTCCATTGTTGGCGCTATTGACCTGATACGCATCACCGTAAGGGCCGGCACCATCGAGAACGAGCGTAAGAAACTTAGGTTCAGCGGGCGAGCGGCCGGCCATACCGCGCGCCACCGTGTAGCGTGTGCCGTAACCGCCGATGTGAACACGCAGCGGATACTTGCGTTCTGGCTCCGCATCAAAACCCTGCGGCAACACCACACCGACCCGCAGAAACATCGGCCGGCCGTGAAAGTCGCTGAGCAACTTCGATGGAAACTTGAGAAACTTCACCCGATCCGTGTCGGCGGGCAATGCCTCGTCTGGTAATCGGGCGTTGATTTCCAGCGACACCACGCCGCCAATATTCGGATTTACTTCCGTGGTCACGACCGGGCCGTACAAGTCGCCGGGCGCATTGGGAAAGTTCAAGTCACGATTGAGATGCACCGCCGCCTGTACCGCGTATTTGCCGGGTTTCAGTTTCGCCAGCGATTCGATCGGGAAGATTTCGCTCCGCGAATCAAGCGTGGCAATCAGCCGATCGTTCGGTGCGTGAGCGTCGGCACCCAGTACCGGCGGCGCAGTCATACCCGTGCGGCCAATGGAGCCGCGCGGTTCGCGCGAATCCGGATTGGCCAGCACCACGAACACCCGGCCATTTTTCACATCCGCATCAAACCCCTTAGCCAGACGCACCTCGAACCGCAACAGCGGTGGTTCCACCGCAAACAGCGGCATAATAGCGACCAATGAAGCCAGTAACGTCAGCCGGCACCGCATATTAGTTCCTCGTAGGTTCCTACCCGTTGACTGCTCCGATGATCTCGCGGAGCGCATCACGCAATTGGTCAATGTCGGCCTCGGTGTTGAACGGCCCGACACTGACGCGAAGCAGGCCATCCGGTACCGTGCCAAGCGAGCGATGCACATAAGGTGCACAATGCAAACCCGGCCGTACGGCAATATCGAATGACTGATCGAGGATGCCGGCAATCTCCGCAGCGGGCAACACGGCATGGCGAAAACTCAGCGTGCCGACACGGCGATTGACGTCCGCATGGCCGAAAACCTCGCAACCTAGCTCGGTAAGTGTTGGGCGCAAGCGCTCAATCAATTCGCATTCGTGGCGATGAATGTTGGCAATTCCCTTTTCATCCACAAATACCAAACCAGCGATCAACCCCGCCGCACCAAGCACATTGGGCGTGCCGCCTTCGAGGTAAAAAGGAAAGTCCCGTGGTTGCGTCGGACTCAGCGAGTCGCCGCCGGTGCCGCCTTCACGCCACGGTTTGATGTCTACACGCGGGGCCACGTAAAGAGCACCCGTGCCGGTCGGTCCCAATAGTCCTTTGTGACCCGGAAACGCCAGCAAATCGATGCCATCGGCTTGAACGTCGATTGGCAAAACGCCCGCGGTTTGCGCCGCATCGACAAGTAGATACGCATTCGAGTCACGAACAAGTTGACCATACTCGCGGATCGGTTGCACGGTACCGAGCACATTTGATGCATGCGTGACCGCGATCAATCGCGTTTGCGATGTCATCGCCTGTCGAATTGAATCGGGATCGACCGTGCCGATGCCGTCGTGCGCGACACGTGTTAATGAGATCGTGCCGGCTTGTTCCAGCGCAACAAGTGGCCGGCTCACGCTATTGTGTTCTAAATCCGTCGTCACCACATGGTCGCCGGGCCGCAGCACGCCTTTGATCGCCATGTTCAGCGCATCGGTGCCGTTCAGCGTCAGCGCCCAGCGGTCGGCCTGGTGGCCGTGAAAGTGCTGATTCAGCCGATGCCGGCAATCTTCGAGAATGCGCTCGGCCGCCAACGCCATGCGATGCCCCGACCGGCCGGGGTTCGCCAGTTGCGTGCGGGCGCAATGATCCATCGCCCGATAAACGCTCTCGGGTTTGGGAAAACTCGTCGCGGCATTGTCGAGATAAATCACGTGCTGTCCGAACCAAAAATCATTTGATGCCGTAAAACGTGGCGAGACCTTTGCGCAGGCCTTCATGCGATGGCCGCACGATGTACATCATATGACCGGCCTCAAACGGCGCTACGGTGATTCGTTTTTGCGCCTCCACATCCAAACCCATGTGCCGCAGCGTGTAATCGGTCGCAAAATATGGTGTGGCCAAGTCGTAATAACCACTCGCCACGAAAACGCGCAGGCTCGTATTCTTACGCATCGCGGCGGCAAGTTGATTCGCCACGTTGAGATAACGATTGCGCACACCGAAGTCCCAAGGGTTAACCCGGCCCGTGAGAATCTCGTACTTCAAATCAGAATCGAAACCCAGATCGCGGCGCAGATAC
>JANNLP010000652.1:0-3770 GCA_031396905.1 Gemmataceae bacterium | reverse complement strand
ACGACTTCACCGCCAACGTCGATCCCAGCAGGGATGTTTCACCACCCTATCGGCCCATTAGCTTCACCACCACCGACGTCAAAGTCAGCGCGGCATTGAGGTTTAAGACCCCGCCCCCAGCGCCATCAACAACTTGACCGTTGCTGATCGACATTCCGGAAATCGACACTGAATTGCCGGCAGTCGACATGTTAATGTCGAAAACGCGGCTGGCGGCGTTGCCATTGAGCGTGAGGTTGCCATTGCCAGGCCCTTGAATGGACAACGGATCGCTGATGACCAGGGCTGTGCCGCCGAGTGTGACCTTGGTGCCGGCTTTGAACACGTTAGTGTCGAACATGATGATGTCGGCGACGCCGAGGTTGGTCGTGTTGGCCAGCTTCACGGCTTCGCGCAGACTCAGGAAGCCAGTTGCAACATTACCATCATCGATGTCGGTCACTTCATCCACGAGATACGTATTTGGCACTGCCACTTGAAACGTGCCGACAATGCCTGCGGGTACGCTCTGCGGTGCCGGGTCGGTGTCGAAGACTTCGTTGGCGTTGATCTGTACGGTATAGCTGCCGTTGTCGGCGACATTCCATGTGCCGCCGGGAGGTGTAAATGTGTATGTCACCGTGCGTGGCGTGCCATTGGTGTTCGGGCTGGCAATTGCACCAGTGATGACTTGTTGATTTGCCAGCGGATCGAGAATCGTGATGTCGGCGATACTAATACTCGACACATTGATACCGACATTGTCAGCATAAGTGATGGTCAATGAGTTAGGTGTCGGGCCGGCAGCAATGACCGGGCCGAAGGCGTTGAACTTGGCGATGGGATAGTTGATCGTGCCTTCGAAAGCGCCGACATCGGCACTGGTTCCCGCTTTGCGTGGAAAGCCGCTCCCGCGCTGATCGAATGGGTACGCGTTGTCGGTGCCCGCATCAATTGCGGGACTGCCGGCCTGCAAGCCCATCGTCTGCGTCGGGCCGCCGTTGCTGACCAGCGGTCCCAATAATGGATCGAGTGGGCTGGCGCTGGTGCCGGTTTTGTTGTTACCGTTGAGCGTGAAGTTGCCTTGGTCGGCAATGCCAATCAGGTTGTTGCCGCCGCCGAATGTGAAGCCGGCTGGGGTCATGATGTCAGCAGCACTGGTGCTGATATTCGTGGCAACGATGCTACTGGAAAGGCTGGCGGTTACCAGCGAGGTCGCGATGGAGATGCCGCCGCCGTTGAATGTGGCGGTGTTGCCGGCAATCGTGCTGTTGTTCACGATGAAGTTGCCGCTGAGGTTCATGCGAATGCCGCCGCCCTGGGAGGCCGTGTTTCCGAAGACGGTACTGTTGATGACCGCGACCCCGGCGGATTGACTAGTGATGGCCCCGCCCACGCCATTCGCGGAGTTGCCGGACAGTGTGCTTTCGAGAACGACGAGAACACCGCCATTAAACATGTATAAGCCGCCCGCGTGGTTGGTGCTGGTGTTGCCGGATATTGTGCTGCGGACAACCGCGACCGTGGAATTGCCGAACACGAATAGGGCTCCGCCGCCCAAGCTGTTGTTAGTCGGACCAGCAGATGCGTTTTGTATCAAGGTACAATCGGCGATGGTCAGACCGGCTTCGGACTGGGCCAACGCAATCGCGCCGCCGCTTGCCGTGCTGGTGTTCTTGCTCAACACGACATTGGTGAGCGTCAGGTTTTCATCGTGATTAAGTATTGAGCCGCCATTGACGTTGGCGACCATGCCTTTCGTTAGCGTGACGCCAAATATGGTGACTTCGTTGGCCGAATTGCCGGCGACATCAATATTGAAGTGCCGACTGGCGGTGTTGGCGTCGAAGGTCAACTTGCCCGCACCGGGACCGTCGATGCTGACGGCGTCGAGAATGTTGTACTGGCCGCCCGACAGTGTGATCGTCTGCGCGGTGGCGAACACCGTGGGGTCAAAGGTGATGGTGTCGTGAGTTACTGGTGAGTCGTTGGCCAACTTCAAGGCTTCGCGGAACGATAGATTGCCCGTGCTGTAATTACCGTCGTCAACGTCCGTGGTGACGTCCACCGAAAACGTCGTCGCGATGGCTACTCTGAAATTGCCGAGTGATCCCGCCGGCACGAACTGTGGGCCGGCATCTGTATCGGCGACCTGGTTGGCGAGAATGTTGACTTGATAAACGCCATTGTCGGCCGCGTCCCAAGAGCCGCCGGGCACGGTAAACGTGTATGTGGCGACGCGCGGCGAACCGTTGGTGTTGATATCCACGACAGCGCTGGTGATGCTAAGCGCGGCGGCATTCGGCGCAATGATCTCAATATCACCGATATCAATGGTGGAAACGTCGATCGCGCTATTGTCAACATAAGTGACCTGTACGGTGTCCGGCGTGGGGCCAGCCGTGACGATTGGCGCTAGAGTGCCCAGCGCAGCCAGCGGAATCGTGCTAAAGGTCTCGTAAGCACCGACGTCGGTTTTTATGCCCTGAACTCTTGCGAAGCCGCTACCGCGCTGATCGAAGCTCAGGTTCGCAATGTTGTTGCCGGCATCCAATGCGGGGCTGCCGGCTTTGAGTGCCATGGTCTGGGTCAGGCCGCCGTTGCTGGCGAGAATGTCCAGCATCGGGTCGGTGCCGGTGATGTTGCCCGAACCGGTGAACGTGAATCCCGCCGTGTCCAAGACAAGATTGTTGTCGCCGGCCACGCTGCCCGCCCCGGAAATGTCGTTCGGCGTGCCGACGTTATTGGCGATGATGGAGCTTGAAAGCGTGATGCCACTGGTGAATGAGTTAAAGTACAAGCCGCCGCCGATGGTAGCCGTGTTACCCGCGATGGTGGAGTTGCGAATGGCGATGGGCGTGGTGGCAGCGCCGTAGAAATAAATCGCGCCGCCCTTGCCGGCCGTGCTGTTGCCCGAGATGGTGCTGTTCTCGACGGTGTAACTGCCGAACAGGAAGAAATAGACGCCGCCGCCGTTGTGCGCGGAATCGTTTGAGGAGATCGTCGAGTTCTTGAGTGTGAGCACGGACTCCGGGGCCATGTAGATGCCGCCGCCGTCGGAGAAGTTGCCGGTGGCATGGTTGCCGGTCACGGTGCAATTGTTGAGTGACAACAGGCCGAAATCATCCGTGACGGCGATGCCAGCGCCGTCCTCGGCCGTGCTGTTACCCGTGATGACACAATCGGTGAGGCTCAGAAATGCTGCTTGTGACTCAATGCCGGCGCCGTTGTTGGAGGTCGTGAGGTTGCCGCCGCTGATGGTCAACCCGGAAATGGCTACGTTCCACCCGGGACCGACTTGAACGACGCGGCTCGTCGCACCGGCGGCGGCGACGTTATGGAGCGTCGTGAGCGCCGAACCCGGACCGTTAATCGTGATGTTGCCACCGACTATGAGTTGCGAGGTCACATTGATTGTTTGCGGCGTGGAAAAGAGCGCAGGATCGAAATTGACGATGTCGCCATTCGCGGCCTTGCCGAGGCAGTAACGAATGTCACCCGCATTGGCCGTGCCGACGTTGGCGTCGCCAAGAGCGTTGACGGTGAATATCGCGGGTGCGAGCCGGAGTTCCAGTGCCTGCAAGCGAAGTTGTCGGGTCAAATGTACCGGCATGGTGTAATTCCTCACGTAAAAACAGCCAATCTAATGGCGACGGCGCAGAGTAGGCACTACATACGCGATTGCCGCTAAGAGTAGGGAGTCGAATCCACTCAATTTTTAATTGTAATCGATGACGGGGCAATTTGGGTAAATTGTCGAAGCGTTCTTTAAGAGCCGCGCACGAAGTAAG
>JANNLP010000631.1:0-1578 GCA_031396905.1 Gemmataceae bacterium | reverse complement strand
CCGACTTCATTGTCGCCGTCGGCGGCGGCAGCGCAATGGACGTGGCCAAGGGCATCAACTTCCTGTTCACCAACGGCGGCGCGATGGCCGACTATCGTGGCATCGGCAAAGCAACCAAGCCGATGCTGCCCTCGATCGGCGTGCCCACCACGGCAGGCACAGGCAGCGAAGCGCAGTCGTTTGCTTTGATCGCCGACGAAACCACCCACGTGAAAATGGCCTGCGGCGACCGCAAAGCCGCGTTCCGGGTTGCGCTACTCGATCCCGAGTTGACCGTGACCCAACCCGCGATGGTCACCGCCGTTACCGGCATCGACTCCATCGCCCATGCCGTCGAGTCATACGTTTGCACCAAAGCCAATCCCGTATCCAGCCTCTTCGCTGCCGAGGCCTGGCGATTGCTGTCGGCTCATTTCGAGCAAGTGCTGACAGAACCAACCAACCTCCCGGCCCGAGCCGCCATGCAACTCGGCGCGCACCTCGCCGGCAGTGCCATCGAAGCCTCCATGCTCGGCTGCGCCCACGCTTGCGCCAACCCGCTGACAGCACACTACGGCATCACCCACGGTATCGCCGTCGGCGTCATGCTGCCGCACATCGTGCGATTCAATGCGGCGGTATGCCGGGAAAAGTACAGCGAGTTGTGCGGTGATGTGGCCGCGCGCGTGTCTGACTTGTTATCTGCGGCCAAATTGCCAACGTCGCTGCGCGACTTGGGCGTTGAGCGAAACAAGTTGCCGACGCTGGCCGAGGAAGCATCGCAGCAATGGACGGCGCAATTTAACCCGCGAGGGGTGACGGCAGCCGACTTGGCGGGGCTGTACGAGGCGGCGTGGTGAGGCCGCCGAGAGCGCATATCAACGCACTCACTTGGATACGAGGCTGTTAACCTCATTGACCGTGTCAAGTGCTGGAGACTTGCCTCCCTCTTAATCTGATACATGTATACCACCAGTGAATTGCACAAAGGTGTTTCTTGATGGCCACCCCCCGACCCAACAACCGCCGGCCCAATGAACTGCGGCCGCTGAGCTTCACGCGCAACTATCTTGGCAATGCGCCGGGGCGGGTATTGGTGGAGTTTGGCCGCACTGCCGTGTTGTGTACCTGCTCGGTGGACTTGGCCGTGCCGGATTTTCTGGTGGGCAAGGGCAAAGGTTGGCTAACCGCGGAGTATTCAATGTTGCCGGGCAGCACGGCAGGACGCAAACCCCGCGACAAGGCTGGCAAAGTCGATGGCCGCTCCGTTGAGATTCAACGGCTCATCGGTCGCAGTCTTCGCGCCATCGTTGATCTATCGCAACTTGGCGAGCGCACGCTTTGGGTCGATTGCGATGTATTGCAAGCCGACGGCGGCACGCGCACCGCGGCGATCAGCGGAGCGTATGTGGCCGTAATAGATGCGATGACGGCGACGGCCGGGGTCAATGTTGCTGCCGTTGTTCGCGATAGCGTGGCCGCCGTGTCCGTGGGTATTGTGGGCGGCGAAGCACGGTTGGATTTGGAATATGTCGAGGATCGCGACGCCGATGTGGATATGAACCTCGTGATGACCGGGGCCGGCCAGTTCATCGAAGT
>JANNLP010000594.1:0-6805 GCA_031396905.1 Gemmataceae bacterium | reverse complement strand
GCAGCAATGATCCATGTCTGAGGTCACGCGCCATGCCGCGCATTGCTGTTGAAGATGAATGGTCGGATGACGACGACGCCGAGACGATTCCGTGCCCGTATTGCAAACGTGAGATACACGAAGACTCTGAGCGCTGTCCTTATTGCGAAAACTACATCTCGACGGAAGACGCGCCGCCCACTGGCAAGCCGTGGTGGATCATCATCGGCGTCGTGGCTTGTTTGTACGCGATGTATCGCTGCATCGTGCCGTGAGCATCACGAGAACAACTGCTTCACCGGAATTGAAAAGCCCGGCAGCACATCCGGAATCGTCAGCGTGTCGCCATTGTCGAACACTTGCTGTATCTCCTCTGGTCGCATGACGGCCACAGCCGCTGTTCTCAGGTCAATCAAGATAACGACGCGGACTCCGAATTCCAAATACTCACATGCCTTGCGAATAATCCGATTCCAGCGATCGGACGGGGAATGCACTTAAACGATCAAATCCGGCGGTTGATCGGCAATGCCTTTGGGCAACTGACCTTTGGGAAGGCGATCATAGCTCCAAAAACACACGTCCGCGCCACGCACCGTATCGGGGTTCTGTTGTGTTCGCACAAAGGTGTCGTTGGATGCAACATGGCCGAGCTGGTTTGCTTTCACATGTGAACGAATTTCACTGGCAATGTTCAGGCAAATCACGCCGTGTTCTGTCCCCGGCATCGGCACGTCCTCCAATCGACCCTCGTAAAGTTCGAATCGTTGATTTTCGTATTGGTCGACAAATTCATCGGCGGTGAGTAATTTCGTAGCGGTCGCGATCATCGGGAAGTCCTCCTCGGCGGTGATAACAGTAACAAAGCACGACGAATCGTACAACCCGGCCAATTCAGCCATCAACTTATGAGAGCCCATTCGTGAAAACGCCGTGGCAGCCATTTTTCGGGGGTCACTTCGTAACTTCCTTGCAAATCCATCTTGCGGATGGCCAGTCCGTTGCCCACAATAGAGAAGGAGATGAGTCCGAACCGGGGGGTGTCTCATGCGCCGTGGCGTCTTGGCGTTGGTGGTCTTGCTAATCGGGGAATCAAGCGTTCGCGCCGAGTACCTTTTCATGCAGTTTCTCATGGGCTACAGGCGGCCGCAACCTGGGCAGGGCGGTCCCGCGCAGCCGGCACCAGTGCCGCCGGGCGTCGGGGGCGCGACACAGAATCCCAACGATCCCAATGCCGATGTCATCGTCGTGGCCGTTCACGCCGTGGTTGAATGCTGGTCGGGTATTCCAGGCGTGAGTTTGGCCGGCGCTGCGCGCCCAGTGATCAAAACCAAATACGGCACCACCCACCTTTACAACGACGATCAACTTGGCACGAGGCTCATCCCGCGGCTTGGGACAGTCAAACAGCGTTTCACTGGTATGCGCGAAAGTCTGGCGAAGAACCGAACCAACGAGAGAGTTTACGACCTGGCCGAATGGTGCCTGAATTTTGGACTCGTCGATGAATTCGTTAACGTGATGGAAGAGGTCGCCAAGGGCGGTAAGAAGACCGGCTTGGACAAACTCGACCGCGCGGTCGAGATTTTCACCCAAGTCAAAGCGGAGTTGGCGAAACCCATCGAGCGCGAAGACACGGCCAACTACTGGCGCAGCCGGCTGGGCTTCCGCGTCACGCCTTCTGACCACTACGCGCTGTTGTACAACACGCAGCTATCCGATCCGCCGGAAGTCAGTCAGCGCCTCAAGCTGCTCGAAGAGAATATGAAGTCAGTATATTATTACTTCGCTTTGAAGGGCATCACCATGAAGGTGCCCGATCAAAAGCTGGTCGCTGTGCTGCTCGATCAACCTGAACAATTCAAGGTTCAACGGGCATTGATTGAAGACGAGCCGCTGGTGGCAGACGGCTTCTTCGCCGCCCGTGATAATGTCGTGGTGTTTTCCAATCAACGACTCGACAACGAATCAATCCTGTTCAAGCGACAAATGCAGGGCTATTACCAGCAAGGCTGGGACCGCAAATCGTTACTAGAAGGCAAGGGCATCAACAAACTCGCCGGCAAGTCGGTGGATGAGCGTTACAAAATGGAAACGCTGGCGTTGCTCGACGCGACTCTCGACGAGGAAGGCGAGCGCGCTTCCGTCACCCACGACGCTACCCGTCAACTGTTTGTCGGCTGTGGCTTCCAGAAGCACTCCGTCATCATGCCGGACTATTTGCAGTTCGGCGTGGCCAGCGTGTTCGAGACACCCAAAGGCCCGTACCCGCCGGTCGTGCCGCTGGAAGTGCGTTCGCCATACTGGCATGGCTGGGGCGCTCCGAGTTGGCAGTACGCACGCATCTTCAAACTCATTGAGCAAGGCGCGCTGAACGAAGCGGGCATCATCCCGATTCGTACCGGCACTGAGATCACGGCAGCCACCGGACTGCTTCGCCGCGTTGTCATGGATGCCGACTTCAATCAGGCCCGCGACCTCGGAACGCGTGGCGGCCAAAACCGCCTGCTGCAAGCACGAACGCAGGCATGGGGCCTGTGCTACTTCATTACGAAGATGCGCACGGCCGGGTTGGTCAAGCTCTACGAAGAACTGGCCAAGATGCCGCGCGATCTGGAATTGGAGCCGAACGAACTGTTGGCTTGTTTTTGCCGGTCTTTCGATCTCGCGGATACCACCGGCACCAAACCCGATCCGGCCAAGTTTGAGCAATTTGCCCAGGACTGGGTCGGCTTCATGAAATCAATCATCCCGCCGGGCCAGGAGGCCGGCCTGGGTGTGGTCAATCCTGTCGCGGGTGCCGGCGGCGGCGCACCGAAGGGTGGCTCACCCAAAGGCGGCGCGCCCAAAGGCGGCGGCTGATTCCAAACTCTCGAGTTTCCTTCGGGTGAGTCGCGCAACCGGCTCGCTCCTTCGCGTTTGCCCACAGGAGGAGAATCATGAATCGATTCAATCGTCGCGGCTTCACGCTGATCGAATTGCTGGTCGTCATTGCCATCATTGCCATTCTGATTGGACTGCTGCTTCCCGCTGTGCAGAAGGTCCGCGAGGCGGCTTTCCGCTCCAAGTGCTACAACAATCTCAAGCAGATGGCACTTGCTGCTTTTAACTATGAAGCTGATCGGCAGCAAATGCCGCCCGGCGTTGGCCCGTGGCCAACACTGGGGTCTCCTCTCTATGATCGGCCCACGGTCCAAGCGTTGATACTCCCATATATCGAAAATGCCGCGAAGTACAATCAGTTCAACTTCTTGTACGACGTGCACACCTCACCGATCAACATCCCAGCGCAAACGCAGGACATTCCAATTTATATGTGCCCGTCCGACTATTCAGGCAAGCGCTACTTCCTCGCGGGCCGCTCCAATTACTTCGCCAACATGGGTGCCACCGCCGATTTACGTTCCAACGTTTCGAAGCTGGTCGGCATTTTCAACTACACCGCTGACGCCAACACCAAGGCCATCACCAGCAAAGTGCGGGTCTCCGACATCGTCGATGGCACATCCAATACCGCGATGTTCGGCGAGGTCAAACGCGGCACATTGAATTGGGATGAATCTGGCCTCTACGACAGCACGACCATGATGATTACATCGCTGACGAGCTTGACCGACCGCGCGGCCAACGGTTCATGCAATGGTCCGACCGGAACCTTCATCAGATACATCGGTCATCAATACTATCGCGACTTGCCCGCGACTTTTGCTTACAGCCACACCATGACGCCCAACCAGGGCGGACATGAGCGACCGGGCTTCAACCAATACGATTGCGGTGACGGCAGCTACTTTGAAGCCCACAAAGCCGCCCGCAGTTATCACACCGGCGGTGTCAACATCGCCTTTTGCGATGGCTCGGTACGCTTCATGACCGATCGCGTGCCGCTGACCATCTGGGCAGCGATGGGTACCCGCAATGGCGGCGAACCCGTGGACGCGGGAAGCTACTAATGCCAACCCATGTCGCGCAGCTCGTCTTTCTCACTGCGCTGGTACTCCAAGTGGGTTGCAGCCAGAAACCTCAGACCAACTCGCCGCACGAGATGTCCAACCGGCAAAAAATCGGCGAGTTGATGGAGCTACTCTCGGCCGCCCAACTCAACCTCAAACGCGCGCCGGCCAACGTCAAGGAATTGGAAAAGTTCGGCCGCGCCGGCCCGTTTGCTCAGGAAGCCGTGGCTCGCGGCGACTTCGTCGTGTTCTGGAACGTGAACCTCGGCGAAGGTGAAGCAGTCGTTGCCTATGAAAAGCATGCCCCCACGAATGGCGGCTGGGTTCTGTTGCAAAGCCGTGCCTTGAAGCAAATGACCGCCGCCGAATTCCAGGCGGCCCCGAAAGCCGGCAAGCCGTCGCCTTGACGTATCCCGCATCCGATTTAAGATGATGTTTCCCAGCCGAGGTGGCGGAATTGGCAGACGCGCTAGCCTCAGGAGCTAGTGGGGGTAACCCCGTGCAGGTTCAAGTCCTGTCCTCGGCACTTATGTTTAACAGCGCTTGATGCCTCGCAATATCCCTTGACCGTACGCCAGCATCGCGTTCCGACGTCATATCGACCCGCCGAACCGCAGGCGGAACTGGATGAAGTCGCTGGCGGACACTGCGCCCTCGTTTTCGAAGTCGAAGATGGGGTTATTTCCGCCCAGCGCCAGACAGAATTGAATGATGTCGTTCGCGGCCACGTTGCTGGCGACGGCACTGGCGGTGACGACTACGTTTTGGAATCGGCGGCCACTCCTCATCCTCCCGAAACAACATCTTCCGCCTCTTCGTGCCATTGGCTAATCCCTCCGATCACTCTAAACCAGTTGCAATCATTCAAATTGGGGCCTGCATGGCGAAGCGACGACTACGCCGGGGCGACGACAGTCCTGGTTTCTTTGAGCGTCACGAGCGCGACGAAGCCGCGCGCTTTCGTCGGCAGCGCGCACTCTTCATCCCGCACAGTCTCAAAGAGGCAGCGGCGAACAAACGACTCAGCGGCGATGCTCAGGATCGTGCCTATCACATCGCGGTGAAATGGGCGGACTTGGAATCGGCCGGCCATCTCGCCGAATACAAAGAGACAACCCTCGACGCGTTTCTTGATCAGTTGTTTGGCGACGGTTTAGGCTATCGGCACAAATCCAACAGCCCGGATGCCTTCGAACTCGATCACAAGTATTACGTGAAGGAAGTTGGTACCGTTGATGCGGCACTGGGCGAATTTCCGAGGTCGGCCGCGCCGTCGGTCATGATTGAACTCAAGGGTGCGACGACAGATCTGGATCGTGATCGTTCCAATGGCCGCAATACTGTGCAACAATGCTGGGATTATCTCAATGCAGTGCCCAGCTGTCCTTGGGGCATCGTTTCCAATTTTTCCGCGATCCGTTTGTACCATCGTGAAAAGGGTAATCAGTCGTTCGAGGAATTCTCGCTTCAGGAGCAGCGACGGCGTGAGCGATTCAATGAGTTTAATAGTCTTTTCGAGCGGGCCGGCTTGCCAGTTGTGTAGTTCAGGATGGATCATCACATACCATCGTTTGCAACAAACACTTCGTCATACTCGGCGCAAACGTCGTCGTCCGGGTAGACGTCGTGAGTATTGCCAAGCTTCAATACGAAGGCGCTGGCATCGTCGCCTTGCAGGAACAGCGTTGCGCCATCCGCAAACCGCGTTATCGTCCAAAACGCACCGTTGCCCGTAGATTCGGTCTTGTAGTGCAGCATGGTTTTGGCCCCGCTTCAAGTGGTTGGTTGCTCGAATGACCGAGACGGTCTCCAAGGATACGTTCTGTCCGTTTAATGCGCGATTTAGTCATCAATCATTGAAAACAAATCTCTGGATTCCCGGTAATTGACAATTAGCAGTTCAACGACGTTTCGGGCCTTGGAGTTCAGGTTGATTTCCCGGCGATTTGTAATCTGCTTCATGCGGTACCCGGCATAGAGTGACTTGTTGAATTGGGTGTCGCTGTTGCTCACAGCCCATCGGATGCCGCGCTTGTCCAGTTCCCTGCAGACGGCAGCAAGCCGGATATGGTCATGCTCCCGAAATTGGAATGCCGTGTACCGGTTGAAATCGGAATGCCCGCCCTGCTTGTAATACGGTGGATCGAAATACACGAAGTCTTTGTCACAGACATCGAGCAGGCACAACTCGAAGTCCCCTTTGCGGATTTCCACATTTTGCAAGGCCACTGATACGGAGGCGAGATTTTCGGCATCGTAGTATCGCCGATCATATGCGCCATATGGGACATTGAACTGATTGCGCCGATTCACGCGAAAGAGGCCGCGAAAGCAAGTCTTATTCAAGTAGATGAAATGTGCTGCTCGGTTGAATAGCCCCAGCGTATCGGGGGCTATCTCCCTGATTCGCAGAAAATCTCTTTTCGTGTTCGGAAGCGTGTCAAGGATCTTGGCAACCTTCTTCCAATCGTCTTGAACGGCAGTGTATGTATCGATCAACCATCCATTCATGTCGCCAAGTACGCTTTTCTCGGGAAGCAACGAGAAGAAAACGCTTCCGCCACCGATGAAGGGCTCAATGAAACGGTCAAATGTACGCGGGAAGTGGTCGATAAGGCAGCGGCAAAGGCCTTGCTTCCCTCCGGCCCACTTGATAAACGGTTTCGGCTTCACCAGTGTTGCCATTTCACAAATGCTACTTCTATTCTGTAGACTGTCAAGTAGCATTCCCCAGAATGATTTAATGTCCATGAGGAACGAGCAATGTGCTGCATTCGGGCTACGGGTCCGCAAGTTTCGGGCTGAACGTGGCTATTCCCAGGAAGCCCTTGCCGAAAAGACGGGTATTCACCGGACCTACATTGGTGGAATCG
>JANNLP010000592.1:0-2730 GCA_031396905.1 Gemmataceae bacterium | reverse complement strand
ACAGCCGGCAACATCAGCAAGGCTGCCACTGCGGCCAAGAGCGTTGGCCGCACCATGCAGACCAGTGAAAATGTGGCGTTGGCCGAACAGGACCTGCAGAAAGCACAAGAATCATTGCAGCAACTGCAAAGCGAGCTTACGCAAGAAACGGATGAACTGACGGCTCGATACGATGCCGCCAACCTCAAGTTGGAGTCCGTCGAGTTGAAGCCGACCAAGACCAATATCAACATCCGACTTGTGGGCTTGATTTGGCTACCATTGGCTAAAGACAAACTCGGTGTGCTGACGCAGGCTTATTGAACCACGAAAAACACGAACCACACGAACAAAAAAGTGAGATAGTGGCGATTTTTCGTGTCGTTGGTGTCTTTCGTGGTTTATTATCCGAGCTAGACCAAATCCAGCCGCCGATTGCCGCGCGAGCGGTTACAGTTGGCACAGACGCCATTGACTAGCAGCGTGTGGCCGCGCATCTGAAACAAATTCTGCGAACACACTTCCCGTAATCGCGCCTCAATCTCCGGCGCTTCAAATTCAATGATGGAATGGCAGCGTTCGCATACCAGATGGTCGTGCTGCGGGTAGCCGTAATCGTGTTCAAAATGCGTTTTGGCCCCAAGCTCCAGCCGCCGTAATAGCCCGGCATCGACTAGCTTGGCCAACGTACGATAAGCCGTCGCTCGGCTGACGCGGATGCCGTCGCGCTTCATCGCGTCGAGCAAATCGTCGGCGTCAAAATGCGAATGCCGCGAGAAAATGTAATTCACCATCTCGCGCTGCTGATCCGTGAAGCGTTGTGGCCGGGCACGGCTCAACAAATACTCGCGGAACTTCGCCTCAGGAGTCTGCGAAACAGTAACGGCGGCCAGCGGCATAGGCAAACAGCTCTCGAAAAAAATAGTCCATGACGGATCGGCGCGGGGCAAGCCGAGGCAGATTCATCAATCCGTTGCAGTATTTTTTACGATACGATGTGGGCGATGGCCCGAAAATGGGCCTTAGACGCCGAGGCTGAGCGACATGCGTTCGATGGCGGCGGCGAATTTCTTGGGTGTGTCGTAAGTCCCGGCCGCGATCTCGGCCCGAACGCGGTTGACCAAGTCCCAGCGGATCGGCGACCTGTTGTCGCGGCCTTCACCAACCAATTCACGCCATGCCTGGTCGGCCGACTTGCGGATGCGATTTGGATAGTCCATGGACATCGATTCTTTCTCCCATGCGGCAGCGCGATGACCGAAGGGACGCTCGCCGTTTAGGGCCTCATGCGGGCAGAATGCCCAGGGTCGCAAGACGGGTTCGGTGCGACCTAGTGGGGGTTTGATCCCCGAAAGTTCACCGCCGACCCGGTCTGTCGGCGTTGAACATTCTACTCCCACTATCGTCGCCAATGCGATAGGAAATGAAGCCGACCAGCGCGCGTGTACACTGCTTTCGGGTCGTCTTAGTTAAACTTTGCCGCCGACACGGGGCTTGACCTGTGGAGTACACCGCCAACGAACCATGGAGGCGGCAACTCGGCGCGCGCAATCGACCGACAGTTCGACCGCGCTGACCGCAACGACTATCCGGCGCGCTGACCGCAACGACTATCCGGTTTGGAGAATTGAGCGCGGCTGATCTAGTCGACGACCTATCAGCGGCAAACGGCGCGGATCGCATCGGCCGCCCGTTCGCAGTCCGCGGCTGACACATCCAAATGCGTACAAGCCCGCAACCGCTTCGGGTGTTCCACGCCGATGAGGATGCCCTTGTCTTTAAGTTGCGCTCCCACATCCTTGGCGGTGCCAAGCGGTTCACTCACTTCGAACCACACAAGATTGGTATGCACTTCCGGCGGCATCAACTTCAGCTTCGGGCAATCACGCACTGCCGAGGCAATGATTTGTGCATTGGAATGATCTTCCGCCAGCCGCTTGATATTGTTGTCCAGCGCATAAATCGCAGCCGCCGCCAGCACGCCCGCCTGCCGCATCGCCCCGCCAAAAACCTTGCGATACCGGCGTGCCCGTGTGATGTACTCCTTAGGTCCGACCAGCGCGGAACCCACCGGCGCACCCATGCCCTTGCTGAAACAAACGGAAACGGTGTCGAAGCACGCGCCCCACTCGCGGAAACCAATACCCGTAGCGACGACGGCATTCCATAACCGTGCACCGTCCAAATGCATGATCAATTTGTTGGCCCGCGCCCACTTTTCAATGGCACGAACCGTTTCGATCGGAAAGATGCGGCCACCACCGTGGTTGTGCGTGTTCTCCAGGCTGACCATTTTGGTCCGCACCATGTGATCGTTCACAGGGCGGATCTTATCCACCAATTGTGCCGGTTGAATGATCCCATGCTCGCCGCGAATCGTGCGGCAAGTCACGCCGCTGAGAAAAGCCGGGCTTCCCGCCTCCCAGTTGTAAATGTGGCAATACTCCTCCAGGATTACTTCGTCGCCGGGCTGCGTGTGCGTCTTGATCGCGATTTGATTCGACATTGACCCCGAAGGCACAAACAGCGCCGCTTCCTTGCCCAGCAAGTCCGCTACGCGCTCTTCCAACTTGTTTACAGTTGGGTCTTCACCATAAACGTCGTCGCCGAGTTCAGCGGCCACCATCGCGGCCTTCATCCCCGCCGTCGGCTTCGTTACCGTGTCGCTGCGAATATCAATCATGGCTGTTCATCCTTCACAGGCTTCACCCGGTTCATGAAGAACCAGCGCTCGCCGATTTTCTTGAAGTA
>JANNLP010000591.1:0-2076 GCA_031396905.1 Gemmataceae bacterium | reverse complement strand
GCCAACTCGCCGATCGCGACCCATTGCGCCGACGGCGTCTCCGCTAGTGCCGCGACCAACGCTACACCAAGGGCGAGCATCCACTTTCGTGAAAGCAAGTCCGGATCATAGCCACGTACAGGATCCCATGTCCGGATCCCGTTGAGTGCGGACCAAAGTTGGACCAGTGCGGAGCCGACGTCGTTCCGCCAGGCGGAAGGCAGCACGCCAACAAGCCATTCATCGAATTCTTCGCGGATCATACCGAGGCCGCGGGCCAGCTCTGCCGCGAGCAATGCCGGGTCGGCCGGCGGAACAGGCGAATCGGTCGGCGCGGTTGCCAACAGTGCCACGCCGCGAAGGCGATCCTGATCGCGCTTGAATAATCCGCCGTTCTGCGTGCGTCGCAACGGCGCTGACCGCACCAGTTGCCAGTTCACAGAGGAACGCAGCAACCATTCCAGACCATCAGCCAGGATCGGCGCGTGCTTGTCTTTTTCGCCGGCAGGTGCCTGCAAATCCAATGGCTCGGCTCGGCAGCGCGAGGCCACGATTGGCACGCTGAACACGCTAATCGGATCAAACGTTGCTTGTTGCAACCAGGTAGCGAGTGATTCGACGGGTAGCTCTGCGACAAGGTCAGGAAAAAGTAGTCCCGCTTCCAGCAGTTCCAGCACGGGGCCGATGCCATCAGTGTGCCCGAGAATTGGCAAAAGGTCGGCCATTGCCGACACGGGCCAGTGCATTTGTCGGCTAAGGTCAATGAGCTTAAGTAACTGCCGGCCGGCCGGAGATATCGACTTCAACGTGCGATCAATACCCACCGGGTCATCAAGCGCTGCAACCATTCGCTCGCGCAACTCATCGGCTGAATACTGCGAACGTGGCCGCACCAATTTAAGCGCCACCTGGCGCAACAACGCATCTCGGTACAGGTCAAGCGTACGGGCCGCCCGATCAAGCCATGTCGCTGGAGGATCGGACGAAGCGCTCATGCGAATGGACATCCCATGTGTGTCGTCGTCGGGTTTTGTGGTGTTACGCCACCACGCGCGGGGCCTGGCCCATGCGCTTCAGCTCTTCAATCACGGCTTCAGCTCGGCCGGCACGAATCAACAATGCGCGATCGCTCAGCCGGCCCGCGACTTCCTGCGCAAGCTTCTTACGGGCCAGTAGTTCCTCCGCCAGCATCGCGTCCTCGGTGACCACGAGCACCACACGGCGATGCAGCTTGACCGGCAGGCGAAGTCGGGTACTTGCGTCAATTGACAAGCGATCTCCTCATCAGCCAGTTTCCTTCAGCGGTGCCATGACTTCCGTGCTATCCAAAATCTGGTACGAATAACCCTGTTCAGTCAGGAACATCTGCCGGTGGTGGGCAAAATCCAGTTCGCGCGTATCGCGTGTGACCAGTGTGTAGAAGTGCGCGACCTCGCCCTGCGTCTTGGGTCTTAATATTCGGCCCAGTCGCTGCGCTTCTTCCTGCCGGGAACCAAAAGTGCCGGACACCTGAATCAACACGTTGGCATCCGGCAAGTCGATGGCGAAGTTGCCGACCTTGCTCAGGATCAGGTGCCTTACCTCTCCCGTGCGAAACTTGGCGTACAGTTCTTCGCGCTCACTTGTTGGCGTCGAACCCATGATTAGCGGTAAGTCGAAGCGTCGGGCCAAACGACGCAATTGCGTGAGATATTGCCCGATCACCAACACCCGCGCATCTCGATAAGTCGCTAACAACCGGCTGACCGCGTCATCCTTCGCCGGGTTTTCGCTTGCGATGCGATACTTGTTGCGCCACTCGGCCACCGCATATTCCATGCGCATATGTTCCGGCAGCGCCGTGCGCACTTCGGTGCAGTTCGCCTCGGCAATCCAACCCTTAGTCTCAAGTTCGCGCCACGGCACGTCGTACTTCTTTGGGCCAATCAGGCTAAACACATCGCCCTCACGGCCATCTTCGCGTACCAGCGTTGCCGTAAGTCCGAGCCGTCTGCGCGCTTGAATGTTGGCCGTCACCCGGAACACCGGTGCGGGCAATAGATGGACCTCGTCATAGATGATTAGGCCCCAATCACGCTGATCGAAAATCTTGAAGTG
>JANNLP010000554.1:0-9820 GCA_031396905.1 Gemmataceae bacterium | reverse complement strand
CACTCGCCTTGCTGGCGCTGCAGGCTCAACACGTAATTTTACGAATGTTGCCAGTGTCTTCGTTTTATGCCCGCGCCGGCCAGTTGTATTCGCGGCGGGTCGTAGGTGACGGCGGCGGTCAGTGCGAACTTATCAATGGTGGCGGCAAATTTCAGGTCGTCGCCGAGGCCGATGTTCATCAGCGCTTCGCCGCCGGCGCTGATTTCCAATGCAGCCATCAGTATTTGGCCGTGGTTCTCGAAACAATCCCAGGCCAGCCTCGCCGAGTCGTTCAAGTGCACGTCAAACGTAGAACTCAGAAAATCGACGACGGCCCCGGCGAACAGCGTGTCATCCAACGTCGGCTGACCATTGGTGCCGGCGCAGACGATGTGAACAGGACGGGCATCGGCGCTCAATTGTTCGCACACGGCGCTGAAGTTGACGAAAGCGCCGACCAGCACGCGCTCGGCCGAGCGGCACGCCAGGATCGCAGCCGTGCCATTTGTGGTCGTGGTAATGATGGTCTTGTTCTTGCAAATGGATGATGTGAATTCAGCGGGCGAATTGCCGAGATGAAAGCCCGGAATGGCTCTGCCGCCGCGTTCGCCGGCCAGCAAGATGCCATCACCACCAAGCGCTTTGGCTTCGTCTATTGATCCGCACGGGATGATGGCTTTGGCCCCTGCGGCCAGGGCCGCAAGCATCGTGGTTGTCGCACGCAACACATCAATGACGACGGCGATGCCCCCAGCCAATACTCCTTCGGGAATCAGGGCCGGCGTCAGATACACCCGAACTTCGCGCGGACCGGGCATGGGGCGATCTACTTGCCTTTCTCTTTCTTCTTCTCTTTATCGTCGTCTTTGTCTTTCTCGACTTTGTCAGCGTCCTTCACGTCTTTCTTGATGGCCTCGACGACTTTCTCGGCGTCGGCCTTCTTCTCGTACGCTTTGCTGGATGCGCCGACTTCGTTGCCATTTGTCGCTTTCATGCGGAAGCGGTACTTCTTGGCCATGTCTTCGTACACGTCGAACTTGTACTTCGAGATGTCGGCCTTGAAGTTATCCACCATCTTGACGCAGTCGGCCTTTTTGCTGTAGCCCTGGCCCGAAGTGGCCACGATTGCGCCGTCGACATCCTTGAGCCGCCAGCGGTACTCGCTCTTGGCATCCGGGTAGGTCTCAAAAGTCATCTTCTTGTCAGCCGCCGGCGCGATACCGGCGAATGTCGCCAGCAGCGTCAGGGCCAGCCAAGCGCGTCGAGTCGGCATTGTGGATTCTCCGGAGTTTTTTGAAGCGAGGCTTTGCGAGACTGAAGTGATTGTAGGCGCAGACCCCGTACCGTTTCAATCAAAAATGCAGAACCACTAGCCGATGATCTTACCCTGTTCACGTTCGCAGATGAGGATAAACGTGATGACCGAAGGGCCATTGCGCCGCGGACTGAGAGCCATTTCGGCGTAGTGGCCGGCCAAATCCTCGAGTTCGGCTGGTCCCGTCGGCGTCTGAAGCTGAAGTTGCAGCTCTTTTTCGCGTTCGCGCATGGTCTTTGTCGTGACTGTCATCGGTTCCTTTGATTCAGGGTCAATCGGTGCGTGGTCGTGGCGGCCCGGACGCCAGCGAATGGATGTGCGTCGCCGCGAACGACATGGGCGAACCCATGTGCAACGACTGGAGCGACGACGTGGTCGGCACCTGGGCCAATTCGCCTTCGTAATTCGCCGAGTTTATCGTCGTTACCTTGACCAGAAGCGTTTCCGGCGAACTGATCCCCGCGCGAAAGGTCAGATGCACGAAGTCGCCTGGCTTGAGTCGGCCAATGGCCTTGCGGAGGTCCACATCGTCGATGCCAGCTTCACGGCGCATGCCTTCAATGTCTTCGATACGAATACGGTTGCTCATGGTGTACTCTCTGCGCGCCAACTGCGCCAATCCGGAGGTTGGCCCGGCAGAGATTGTTCCTAATCTTAATTGACTCGCACTTTGAAGAGATTGCCGGGATGGCTCAAAGCTGCACAGTGATTATACCAATGTCGTCCAATATTTGCGACTTTACTTCGGAATCCGCCGACCGTTTACCGTAATGTCAGCCATTCTTCCACGTCGTTGCGAGTGTGGGCGGCGTAGGGATCGCGGTCGGAAATGTATTCGTAGCATTCCTTCGCTTCCGGACCGAGTTGAGGAAGCTTGGCCAGCGGCACGCGAGGCAGTTCCCGGTAAAAGGTAATGTCGTCGTGGCCGTTGATGGGCACCAGATCTTCCTGGTGAACAGCTGACTTCGCCAACTCGGCGACGCGATTGCCGGCTTCACAAGCCGGCACGCTGAGTGCAATAATCTCGCCGACCATGAATCCGATGTTGTCGCCGAGTGCGGGAGCGGAATCGTCGAAAGCTCGTTCAATTGCGCTGTTGCCCGCGCAAGTATCGGTGAAGCGCTGGAGAAACAAGTCGGCGGCATTGGCGTCACAGACGCGGCCGGCGACAAACTGCGTAGCGATCTTCATCATCGCCGGCTCCAAGTTCGCCATGATATTGGACGCGCTCAGGCAGATGTGCACCAGGGCCGTGAACTGAGACTGCATCATTTTTTGCATATTGCGATCCAGGTCGCTGATGTCGTTCTCGGTCATGTCCTGCAGCAGTTTCGCGACGGCCGCTTCCACCGTCGTGCAGCCCAGCGGCAATAGGTTGTGAACGGACTCCATCGGCTTTTCCGGGTCGGCACGGAAGTCTTCCAGTAAGTCGTCCAACCTTTGGCGACAGAAACGGATCTCGCCGAGTTGTTCGCCGAGGTCGTTGCTCAAGGTTGCGCAAACATGCGCCACTTGTAAGTGCAGAATGGCATTCAGTCGAATGAGCGGGTACGCGTGCATGGCCTCAAAGAACTCGATTGCCGCTTTGCGCGCTGACGGTTCGGCCAGAATCTGATGTGCCTTCAAGAACAGTTCACCGGATTGTTTGGCAAGCTTTTCCGATTGCGTGGCGTGGTCGTTGTGCGCTTCTTCCAGCCGCCGCTGAAACTGGCAAATGGCCTCTTCGGCACCCGCCAGGCGATACTCCGGTTGTTCAATCAAGGTGACGGCGAGTTGTGCCAGTTTAGTGCCCCACTCCTTGCCCAGCGAAATTGCCGCACCGACCATCGCGTCGCCGACGAGACCGAGTTTGGTCTGGGCCCCGCTTTCGGGCCGGCCTAATAATTCGACATATTTTGCCACGACTTCGTGTGCGGAGTCGGTGTCCAAAGAGCCGCCGAACCAACCCTTCGGCGTCAACCGCTGAGTCAGCCGGGCGAACATGGCTTGCGGCGCTTCATGGATGACTTCCTGGGCGACACGTTCGAGCCGCTCAACCGCGACAGTGGAACCAAGATTCGCGACCTTCAATTGCTCCGTTACCCATGTGGCGACTCGTGTACGAATGATGCTGATGTCGCCGCGTGCCCAGCGCTCGATGATTGCTTCGCATACCCGCCTGGAAGCACAGCGCACTAGCGCCTGGCGTGGCCACGCCATCGACGCGACGCCAAAGGTGGAGACGCATGCTTCCATTGTCGGCCGGGCGGCTTTCAATTTATCGGTTCGTAAGCCATCAACAATTCGGCCAAATGGCTCCGTCAACTCGCGGAGCAACAATTGCGCGGCCTGCCCCGGTCCATCGTGCACGGTGCCGCCCGGTGCGCTGGCATCGTATGGCAACACGGAAGCACGAGTAAACGGGGATTCCGCATCCGTCCACGCGGAATTGCGATCGTCAAACGTGCAGCGATAGCTTGAATCGAGATGACAATAGTGCGTAAGTTCGGTCAGCGCCGCGTAGGTGTTGGCCGTGGCGGAGAGTTGGTCCGGCGTACTGCGATCAACGGCGGGTAGCGTCAACAGACCCACTGTGTGGGGTGTTTCGTAACCCAGTGTTTTCATGCGGTCGCGGAGTGCATAGGCCACGTCGATGAATGCGCCGCTTCCGGTGCCGCCGCCGAGGTTGGCGATCACATAAGCGCGCGGGCGATTGGTGCGCACAGTCAATGAGGTGTTCTTAACGGATCGCGACAAGGAATCGGGATCGGTGGCGAGTTCGAGCAATTCCACCATGCGATCGGTGATCGACTGATACCAATCGCCAAAGGCCAGTCGGCCCAGCGCTCGTTGTCCGTGCACTTCCGGGTTGCGCGGAATGCGATAGAGCCATTGCGAATCGAACCATCCCTCCATCAGGCTTCGGCCATTGCGGCGCGGCTTGAGGTAGTGGCTCGCCCGATTCAGTTTGATCAGCAGGATTTCATCAGCTTCGAGAGCCGAGCCGGCAGGGCCATGCCGTGCGAGATCGGCGGTCGCCGGATCGGTGTCAATGTAGAGCAGGCGAATGTGCGGCAAGGCGGTCATACCGGAAAAGCGCTCACACAACGATTGCCGTAATTGCTTAAGTGCCGTTAACCCTGTTTGGCCAAGCCCGACGATCAAGGCAGGAAACAGCACGCCATTGCCACTAAACTCCGGCGGGGCGACACGTCGTGCAGGCTCATCGATAACGACCGGAACTAGTTCCTCTTTGCGGACGCGGACCTGCGTCGGCGGCGTTTCGGCTCGAAACGGCTTGGCGTCCTTGCGCTCCAGTCGTCTCATGCTGGCGTTGATGTTCAGGGCTTCGGGACCGCGGACCGGATCGGAAACGCGGGCAGCAGTTTTGACTTGTACCGGCTCGACGCATCCTGCGGTGAGCGCATCCACCAGCGCCATACAAGTGGCGTGGCGATTCTCCGGCTTCTTGGAAAGCGCTTTGGCAATCGCCGGCCGGTCCGCATGGGGCAGCGGCGACAGATTCGGCGGCGCTTGCAGATGCTGCATCGCCAGTTGTTGCATCGTCGTGCCGCCGAACGGCCGATGGCCGGTGAGCAATTCCTGGTAAACGATGGCCAGGCTGTATTGGTCGCAAAACCGGGTGATATTGCTTTCAAACGTCTCCGGAGCGGCATAGAGCGGCGTCACCGCGCCGTTTGTTTCCGAGCGTACTCCGCTCAGATCTTTGACAAGGCCGAAGTCAGCGACCTTGATGTGATCGTGGATCAAAAACAGGTTTTGCGGCTTGATATCGAGATGCTGCAAATTGTGCTCGCCGTTCATCAGGTCAAGCACTTCGGCCGCTTCACGCATGTAGCGAAGTAACGTATTGCGGGGAATACCGGGCTGGCCCACCGCGATGTGTTTTTCGAACTTGTCGTAGAGGTCGCCGTCGGCCAACTCGGTGACGATCATCAATCGGCCGTCGATGATGTCGTACCGCTCGATGGACAACAAATAGGGATGGCGAATGGTTTGAACGCGCCGCAGGGCTTTGAGTTCCTGCTCAGCGCGATGGGAGCCGTCGGCATCGAGATGCCCGACATCCCCGTGAACGATCTTGATGGCTTTGAATAAGCCGCCCGGCGCTTCCGCTTTCCAGACTTCACCGAACCCGCCACTACCTAGCCGCTCGAGCAGCCGGTAGCCGGGAATTGGTTCAGCCGATGATTCGACGACAAGTGCCATGACGGTAGTGCGCAAGGACGCCGCGGGTTGGAGGCGATAGGGTCAACCCGATGGTGAAACCTAGGTCATGGCAGGCAGTTACGCAAAACCCCGTACAGGCAGGTTACGATGATTCTGCAGGAGAAATAGGCTACTTCTGCGCTTGCCAGACAATGTCGATCCGGCTATGCGGCTTCGACTGACTGTCGGCGATGGCCTTTTTGTAAGCCTCGACGGCTACTGGCCCCATGTGCGGAACGTCGGTCAATGGAAGATGACGAAGCTCCCGATAAATTGCGACATCGGTCTCGCTCGTGCAAGATGCCACTGTAGCGCCATGCACTGCTGCTTTGACCGCTGCGACGATTTCCGCGCCGGCTTCGGACGGCGGACCGCACACGATTGTCACCAGGGAATCGTCATCGATCTTGTCGCTTACCAACGGCGGGCGACACTGCCGCACCGCTCGCTTCAACTCATCAACCAAGTTGTTATTGACGAGGAGGTCTGCCGGATTAGCGCTGGCCAGCCGACTCATGAAAAACTGAGTGCCCGCCTTCTCTAGTGCATCGACGAGATGTTCGGGCTTGGAGCCGCTTCCCAGGCAGAAATTGAGAAAGCCCTCAAAACGCTCATCCACCAGCTTCTGCACCAGGGTATCGGCTTCGATGCACTCTTCTGAAGTCAATTCAGCGACACTGCGCTGCGCGAAGGCTGCGGCTGTCGCATCACCACCGGGCAGCAGGCAGCGACCTGGCCCGAGAGCGGAATCAAGATTCAACTCGTCCAACATCCGGCGATCCAACTCGCGGATGGCCTCGGCCGGTCGTTCACGGCTGAGGTTCATTTCCTGCAAATAGTCTGGCACGCTACCGACGATGCCGCGATAAACGTCGCGCAGGCCACCCGCCAGCATCGATTGATATTGCTTCTTCGGATAGTCGCGGAACAACGCCAACATCTCATGGATTGCCGCATCTCGCTTCTTACCAGTTGGCGCCTGGCGGTCGAGGCCGACGATCATCTGCATGAGCTTCCGCGATGTTTCGTTGACCTCGGTGGCCAACGATTCAGCGAGCGACTCATATGACGTGAGCGCCTTCTGCGCTTTTTCGCCCATTTGCCTGATCACTTCTTCCGCCCCGACAACGCGCATGCCAGGCCGCTCGATGGCTTGAATGGCGAGGTCGGCCAACTGCTTATCGCATTCGTGAGACAGTTCCGGCCGAGCTTTGGCAAACAACGGTGTCACCCGACCGTCCTTCACCTTCGTGTAGCTCGGGTCCGGCGAGCCCATGATGTGACAAATGCGATCCAAGAGATCGTACAACGCATCCATGCCCACGCTGGCGGTGCCGCCTTCCACCAGCGGCGCGATCAGGCGCTCAACTTGTTCCGTGGCGGCCCGGCCCAGGCCTTCGGTGATGCGTTGATGCAGTTTGTCGGCGAGTTTTTCGGGTTCCAATCCCAGATCTACCCATTTCTCCTCGATCCATGCGGTGACAATCGGCCGACAATGATGTGCGTCTTTATCCGTCCAGCGCGTGAGCAGTTCGCGGCCGAGTTGCCGTGCCGCCAATCGTGCGGCTTGCTCGCGTGGCCAGGCGAAATGGAAAGTGGCCGCAGTTTTCACCGATAGTACATCCGAGCCGGCCGATGGGTAGGCAGCGCGATGATGTTCCGCCACACGGCCTATCGTCGATAGAGTCTCCCGTATTAGCCAGCCGCTGGCCTGCCCGAGCGCGGCTTGAGCGGCCTGCTCATTTCTGGAATCGCCCAACGGCAGTAGCATCACCGAATGGAACGGCGGGTTGGGATCGCTTTCCGCCGGCTGTTTAGGATCGAACTTCGCCGTGAACATCGTGCTCGTAGAGCTGAAGTGCTGAAGTTCTTTTAGAGCAGCATGGGTGTTGGCGAGCGACGTGGTGCCGACGGAGCGGTCACACGGTGGCAACATCAGCAAGCCAGTGACTTGCGGAGCCGTCTCGCCGAGATTCCGCAAGATTGAGCGGACAAGATAAGCAGCGTCGAGGAACATACCGCTGCCCGTGCCTCCCGCAAGTCCCGCGACAATATACACGTGCGGCATTGGGCCGCGAATGCCAAGCTGGGTAATGCGATCGGCTTCCGCCAGTGATTCCAGCGACCGGCACGCTTCCAACTCCGCGCGAACGCGCCGTGCCAGCGATGCCGCATGATCCAGTAGCGCCAGCCGGCCAAACGCCCGCAGTTCTGCAGCGCACGGCTTCTTGGGCAAACGATACAGCGTGTTGTTACCAAGCCATGTGTCAATCCCGGCGACTTGATCGCCGCGCAGGTAGCGACTGGGCCGACCCAGATTGGCGAGGAACAACTCGTCGGGCGCTAAGGTGATTTCCGATTCTTGCGTCAGCATCCGCAAGGCATTCGGATCCGTATCGGTCGCCAGCAGCCGCACGTTCGGCAGCGATGGGCAACCAAACTTCTCCACCATGGCCCGGCGAAACAACCGCAAGACGGCATTGCCCACGCCGCCCAAGCCGAGAATCAATGTCGGCGCTAAAACGCCGGATTCATCGGTTTCATGAGTTGCAGCGGGTTGATGATCGTAGATCGGCTTCTGTTCCGAGCGCGGGCGCATTTGCGTCGCCGCGGCGCGGACTTTGATCACACCGTTGGGGCTGCCATTCGCAGCCAACGGTCCGTTGAGAATTGACGTGTCTTCGTTGACAGAAGTCGAAGGTGCAGCCATCGACGCCGAGGGTGGCGGAGCGACGGTTTTGTACAACGCCTCGACAAATGCCGCGCAGGTTGGGAAGCGATCGTCCGGTTTCTTGGCGAGGGCACGCTGCACCGGCGGGCGATCACACACCGGCAATGGTGCAACATCCGGCGGCGCTTGGAGATGCTGCAATACAAGTTGCCGGGCCAGCGTGCCATTGAACGGCCGCTGCCCCGTAAGCAACTCCTGGTAGACAATTGCCAAGCTGTATTGATCACTATTGCGGCTGGCCCAGCCGTCGAAGGTTTCGGGAGCGGCATACACCGGCGTTACACCACCGGTAATCGTGCCGCGTTTCCCCTCGAAGTCTTTGACGAGGCCGAAGTCGGCTACTTTGACGTGGTTGTAAACAAGGAAGAGATTCTGCGGCTTGATGTCGAGATGTTGCAAATTGTACTGGCCGTTCATCAGGTCCAGCGCTTCGGCCGCTTCCCTCATGTAGCCAAGAAGCTCGTCCTTGGGAATCCCCGTTAATCCTTGTGTGCGACATTCGCGGAAGCGATCCCATAGATTTCGGTCGGCCAGCTCCATCACAATGAGCAACTGGCCTTCGATAACGTCAAAGCGTTCCAACGACAGGATGAATGGATGGCGGATGGTCTTGACGCGGGCCAGCGACTTCAGCTCCTGCTCGGCCAGACCGGCGTCATCAGTCGAATCGAGGTCGCCGGTGACAAACTTGATTGCTTTAAGGAGGCCGCCAGGAGCTTCCGCTTTCCAAACCTCGCCAAATCCGCCCCGACCGAGGCGCTCAATGAGCCGGTACCCCGGAATGGGTTCCAGATTCGCACCAAGTGTCATGGACATGGCGGAGATGGTCGAGTCCTCGTTGCGCAGCATTGGCGGCGCGCGCCGGGTCAAGGCGTGTACAACCGTAGCTCGCGACCGGCGAATTGCAATTGGCCCGCATTGAAATCCTTATACCAACGGTAGTTATGAAGCCGCCGCGTGTTGCATTGTCCCTGAAACAGCCGTGGGCGACTTTAGTCGCACACGGGCTGAAAACCATTGAAATTCGCCGCTGGGCCACCGACAGGCGTGGCCGCATCTATATTCACGCCTCGAAAGTGCCGGATTCGCGCACGGAGGCTTGGGCTTGGCTGCCCGACGAGCTCAAACGTGCCACGACGACCTTAGGTGGATTAGTTGGCAGCGTCGAAATTACCGGGTGCATCCCCTACGCCACCTTGACCGCATTTCGCGCCGATCGCCGGTTGCACTTCAACCATGAATCCTGGTATCAGCCGCCGGTGATGTACGGCTTCGTTTTGGCTCATGCCAAACCCGTCGCCTTCCGGCCGGTCGTCGGCAACATCAAGTTCTTTTCCGTGGAGCCGCCGACGTGACGAAGCTCTTGGTCAGCGTGCGCTCCGCGTCAGAGGCCACGACGGCTCTTGCCGGCGGTGCCGATATCATTGATGTCAAGGAACCACAGCGCGGTTCGTTGGGACGGGCCGATGACCAGGTGATTAGTGAAGTCGTTGAAGTCGTTGCCGGTCGCGTGCCGGTGAGCGCTGCCCTTGGCGAGTTGGCGGATGAGCCAATAGCACCACCACCGGGATTGGCTTTCGTCAAAG
>JANNLP010000546.1:0-5924 GCA_031396905.1 Gemmataceae bacterium | reverse complement strand
GTGACACCCGTTGCAACTCTTCAATGACCCGCTTCTCAATGATTTCATTTCCCCGCTCCGCAATGTCACGAGCCGCGCTGATGACAACCTGCACGTACCATTCGCTTGGTGTGATCTCGCCCCGGTTGAAAAGCCATTGACCGAGACAATCCACTAGCACAACGTGAGGCAGCCGCATCACCGGCCGATCAAACCACAGATGCACGCTGACTATTGGTGAAGTTTGAAGTTGCCGCAAGCCTTGCAACGCGGGATCACTTTTTATCACAGCATCGGGCAACATCCCAAGCAACCGATCAAATGGCACTGCCGCCACGCAACAGTCTGCATTGACGACTTCGCCATCGCGGAGTGTGACTCTTACTCCCCTCTCCCTTTGGGGGAGAGGGGCCGGGGGTGAGGGGTTAGCGCTTGCAGGGTGAAGGTACAAACCCCTCTCCCCTAACCCCTCTCCCCCAACGGGAGAGGGGGACAGGAAATCGATGAGTTTCACGCCAGCGTTTAACCGAATCTCGACGCCATATCCTGCAAACCATCGGAGCATCTCTTCGCCATACAATCGATCCAAAGGCACGGATGGGATCTCCACCTCGAAGCCGTGCCGGTTGGACATGAACGCATCGACAAATACCTTGCGGGCATACTTCAAGCCGATGCGCTCAATGGACTCATTCAAGGCACTGACAAGAACCAGACTCCAGAATCGATCAATTGCTCGTTGCGACTGACGATGCTGCCGTAGCCAAACGAGAAAGAGCACATCCGAGTCAGATTGTGCGAAACGCAAACACGTCAATCCCCACGCAATCCGCAACTTGTCCGCAACGCTTAGAAAATGCAACCGCATGAACGACCGTGCCAGATGCACGGGTGCCGGCAGCGGATCAGCGCGAAAGCGACTCACCCGACCATCCGGCGTCTGAAACCACAACTCGCGCTGCGGAACCAATAGATGTCGCACGCCGATGGTGCGGTAGAAATGAGCCAAGTTAGTACAGCAACCCATGCTGACGTGTTGGCACGCATCAATGACCTGGCCGGTCGCGGCATCGACAAAGGAACCCGCGCGACCACCAAGGCGATTGCGGGATTCAAGAACAACAACGTTGTGACCATTTTCCGCGAGCCGTTGCGCCGCCGCCAACCCGGCCAAGCCGCCGCCAATGACGACGACTTTACCCACGTGCCCACCCCCAACGAACCGGCAGCGCCCGCAGCACTAATCCGACTTTCTCTCGCCGTGGCACGCTCACCCGTTGGGCAAACACGTCGAATCGCGATGCTTCAATCCGTTCCAGCAATCGGCGGTAGGTGCCAAGGATGACGCTGAACACGGCGCGGCCTGCGGGTAACAAACACTCTGTTAATCCCTCGGCCTCACGATAATAATGCCTGGCCCGATCCGTCTCAAACCGCATTAACGATTGAAACGCATCGCACTTGGCATCGGAGCAAATGGATTGGCGGTCGCAGCCAAATCGGTCGAGGTCTTCAAGAGGTATGTACACCCGACCGCGCCGGCGATCCTCATCAAGATCACGCAAAACGTTGGTCAGTTGCAATGCTACGCCAGCGGCTTCGGCGTGCTTTGTCGCATGTTCACCACGAAAACCCCAAATATGAATGCACGCTTGCCCCACGGCCGACGCCACGAGTCGGCAATAGTGGTGCAACTCGGCAAATGTCGCAAACGAACGTGGCTCCAAGTCCATGCGACAGCCATCTATCACCGCGTGGAAATGCTCGCGCGGAATCTGGAAGCGATTAGTCGCATCGCGCAGCGCCGTCAAAACAGGATGATCCCGCCCGCCGTCCAAAACGGAATCCAACGTCTGTTGCCAAGACTCAAGAGCTTTATGTTTCGCCCCGCCATCACCGGGTGAATCGCTGATATCATCCGTCAATCGATTGAACGCATAAAGCGTGTACATGGCTCGGCGTTGCTCACGCGGCAAGACCAGAAACGCCGGATAGAAATTTGCCGCAGCCGACCGAGCCAGCCGCTCGCAATGAGCGTATGAAGCGCCGACACTCATGCCGTCACCGCCGCTCGCCACCGGCGACCAATTGCCCGCGCCATCAAGGTCGCCTTGTCGAGTTTCGAGAGTCTCGGCCGTTTCGACCACACGTCGTAATCCTGTTGTTCGATCTTGCGCAGGATGGCCAGGCCGCCGCGTGCAAATAACTCAATCTGCATTCGCAACTCGACCGGAACCATCTGAACCAAAGGTAGCCCGGCAAGAAACAAACCGCGCGTGCGTTTCACCTGAAACGCCATCAGTTCGCGGAACGCCGGCGTGAACCGCCGCGCTCGCAGTTCATCATCCCCGTAGTCAAAGCGCCGGCGGTCCTCTTCGGGTAAGTACACCCGGTCAATGTCCAAATCACGCGATACGTCCTGCCAAAAGTTGGCGAGCTGCAAGGCCGTGCAGATGCGATCGCTGAATTCGCCGCGCCATTCATCGTGACACTCACCAAGATAAAGAACTAACCTTCCGACCGGATTCGCCGAGTAGTGGCAGTAATTCAATAGTTCGTCATACGATTCATACGAATGCACACGCTGATCCTGTTCAAACGCCGTCAGCAAATCGAGAAACGGCTGCGATGGAATATCAAAGTGTTGAATCGTCTCTTGAAGCGCGACGAGCACCGGATGGCGTGGCGAGCCGTCGTAACAGGCAAGAAGTCCGCTTCGCCACCATGCCAACAATTCAAGTGCTTTGTCGCCACTGCTAGTCTCATCGGCCAAGTCGTCGGCCCAGCGGCAATAAGCATAAACATTGTGAAAATGTCGCAACAATCGGCGAGGCACAAACAGCGACGCGACGCTGAAGTTCTCGTAGTGCGTGAGTGCCAGCCGTCGGCAATAGGCCCGAGCATCGCGCACGCAGGGCGCGGCATAGTCGCGCTGCGGTCCCCAGCGGGCCAGTTCCGTGGCGAAATCACTCGGCATGGTCCCTATCTTACGACTGCCGTGTAATCTACAATGACAGCGTGACACCATTGACCGACGAACTTCTGACCAAGCGCTACGCCCTGCTCGCCATCCTGCGCGATATGGGTCGGGTCGTCGTGGCATTCAGCGGCGGCGTCGATAGCGCGGTGGTCTCGAAGGCGGCAGTGGAAGCGTTGGGTGAGAATGCAATTGCAGTCACGGCCGACAGCCCGAGCGTAGCCCGCCGCGAACTCAACGATGCACACCGAATCGCCGAGGAGATTGGCATCAAACATCGAATCATCGCCACTGATGAGTTTGCCAACGAAGACTATGCCCGCAACGATGGCTCGCGCTGCTACTTCTGCAAGGACGAGTTGTACGGCCGTATCGTCGCGATTGCGGATGCCGTCGTTGTCAGCGGTGCCAACGTTGATGATGCGGGAGATTACCGGCCCGGTCTGACTGCCGCAGCCGAACATGGCGTACGGCATCCGTTGCAAGAGGCGAATCTGAACAAAGCCGAAGTGCGCGAGGTGGCGCGGCATTGGGGTTTGGACGTGTGGGACAAACCAGCATCGCCATGTTTGTCGAGCCGGATTGCTCCGGGTGTTGCCGCCACGCCGGAGCGCACGGCACGGATTGAGGCCGCGGAGTCACTGTTGCACGAATTGGGTTTGCGCGAGTGCCGAGTAAGACTTCACGAAGGCGAGTTAGCGCGAATCGAAGTACCGTTGGGCGAGGTTGCAGTGATTGCGAGCGCACGCGAGACGATTAACAAGAGACTTTTGGAGTTGGGCTTCCGGTACGTGACGCTCGACCTCGGCGGTTTTCGTTCCGGCAGCCTCAACGAGTTGGTAACGCTGGAAACGCGCCGCAAGTTCGTGAAGGAGGCCGTATCGTGACGCCGATGCCCGCCGCTCAAGTGCTGGATCAATACTTCCTCGAAGCGCGGGCACGGCTGCTCGACCTCGCAGCGATTTTGGATCGCATCCATCGTGGTGCCGGCGCGGATCGCCTTGACGATCCGCGTGACAAACGTCTTCAAGCCGCCATCAAACTCCTCGCCGAATTTCATCCGAACCACGCGGAAAGCATGCAAGAGCTGTTCTCCCTGCCGTACGATCCAAAATGGATTCCTCCCGCGCCACGTTACTAAATGCCGACCACGGCAAAAATTATGTGAGATGAATCCATGCTTTCGACGCGGCAAACACGGTGGCAATTGATCTGTGTCGCCGCCATGGCGCTGGCGATGCCAGACGCGGCCTTCGCGCAGAGCAGCGGCAACCGGCTGCTGGGGTTGGACGTCTCGGCCTATCAGGGAGATATTTCGCAGACGACATGGAACAATATCCGGAATGTCGAAAACCGCCAGTTCGTCTTCATTCGCTCCAGCCGCGGCGGAACGACCGGCGAGGACCACCGCCAGGGCGGATATCCGGCAGGCAACAATACGTTCTTCAACCTCTCGCAGCGCTACGACGATCCCTATTTCATTCAGAACATCACCCGCGCCACGACCGCAGGTATGTTTGCTGGCTCGTACCATTTTTCACGGCCGGACGTCATCGCAACTACGCCGAATTCGGGCGGCATCGCGAACACCGGGATCGACGAGGCCAACCACTTCATTCAAATGGCCGGTGCGTTCATGAGGCCGGGCTACCTACCACCGGTCCACGATTTCGAGGCTGGCGACGGCATTCGAACCAGCACCGAGATGGCGCAATATGCGCTGGATTTTTCCAACCGGATCTATGAGGTGATGAGGATCCGGCCCGCGATTTATGTCAATGGGAATTACGCCGACTCGGTTCTCGGCGGCGCGACCGCAACTCAGCGCAGCCAGCTCGCACAGCAATCAGGCAACCCACCGAATCCTGCGGGGCCGGCGTATTCCCAGCTTTGGAGCGCACGCTGGCCGAACCAGGGAAACCCCAATTCCATTCCCGTACAGACTGCTCATCCGGGGGACTCGATCTCGTGGGTCTACGGACCGTGGGACGACTATGGCGTGGCCCACCCCTGGGTCTTCTGGCAGTACGCGAGTACCGGCCGGCTCAACAGCTTCAACAACGGAAACAGCAATCTCGACTTCAACGTAGTGAATGGCGGTGTTGAATACTTGAAGGATCAACTGGTTCCGGCGGTCTGGTGGAACGACAGCAGCGGCAACTGGAGCACGCTGGCAAACTGGAACAGCGGGCAGGCTGCCATCGTGCCGATCTCCTCGCCGGGACAGTTGACGCCAGCTGCCACAGGACCTCTGCCAACACCTCGATTACCTGGCGCAACGGGAAGCGGTCCAACCGCCGGACGCAACGACACTGTGATACTCGATCGCCCAAACGCCGACATCACCGTCACCCTTTCGGCGGGATCCCATAACATTCGCAAGCTCTACGTGCGTGAAATACTGAACATCACCGGTGGCTCGCTGACCGTCAACTATGTGCCGGTGGCGGAATCCACGCCGATGTCGGCGCAGTTCTCGGCCCCGGTTTCGATTTCCGGCGCAGCGAACCTGAGCGTTCACACGCTGCACGTCGATCCCGCAACCAACTTCACCGCTGGCAACGCAACGCTGACGTTCGACTCACTTAGACTCGACCGCGGCACCGCGCCGGCAAAGCTCGTCCTGAACGGCAATGTAAGTGTCGCGGGCTTGTTTGGCGCGACTGCCAAGATTGGGACTAATGCGGGGGTCGCGAACACAGGTTTGGTCGATCTCTCCGGCGGTGTGCGTGCGGTCAACGTGGCCAACGGTGCCGCGGCCATCGATTTGGCTGTCTCGGTCCCCATCGTTAATGGCGGCCTGACGAAGAGTGGCGCAGGAACGATGTCCCTCTCCGCCGCGAATACTTACGCCGGCGGCACGACTATCAGCGGTGGCACGCTAATAGCCAGTAACACGACGGGAAGCGCGACTGGGACCAATTCGGTAATCGTGGGCCTTAGCGGCACCTTGGCCGGCGGCGGCACG
>JANNLP010000515.1:0-2084 GCA_031396905.1 Gemmataceae bacterium | reverse complement strand
CAGGCGAGATCAAGTCGGCGGTGAGAAATTGGGAGTACGTTGGCCTGGCGTTCCTCGATGCAACGACGACTGACGACAAGGCATTCGGATGGCTGGCCAAACAGAAAATCGCGGCGTTGACGAATCTGAAGAACCGTGAGGCCGAACTGGCCAACATGAAGGAATCGAAGGATATTCCGAAGCCGATTCCCGAATTGCTCGCATGGGAGGGCGTTCATCTGGAAGCCCTCGAAGATTACGCCGCCGCCCGCGAACGGTGGACACGATTGAAGGATCAGTTTCACAAGGATCTGGACGCGCGGAACTTTTGCGTGATGGCGTCTGTAAAGCTGGGGGAACTGAAAGACAAAGGGCCAACCAATGACGAGGCCATTCGTGAAGCCCGAAGACGTATATTGGAGGCTTCGGCCAAGACTTGGGAAGACTTAATCAAGAAAAACACGCCGGAGTCGCGGCGACTCGCCGGTCAACTCGCCAGCGACGTGGCTCACCTCTACGGCGACAGCACCGATGATGTGATCAAGAAGATCGCGGAAGAAGCGTTGGCGTGCCTGCAAAAACTGCGTCAATAGAGTGATGCCATGCCGGAATCACGCATATTGCGACCGAAGAGCCAGGAGGCGTTCCGCCGAGCCAAGAGACTCATTCCCGGCGGCGTCAACAGTCCTGCTCGAGCATTCAGCGCCGTCGATGGCGACCCGCCGTTCATCGCCCGTGGAGATGGCCCGCGCATATTTGATATTGATGACCTGCAATACATCGATTGCAGTTGTGCCCGAGGTTCGCTGATTTTCGGGCATCGCCATCCAAGGATAGTCGCCGCGATCGAGGAAGCGCTCAAAGCCGGCTCGTCGTTTGCCGCACCAACATTGCGCGAGACCGAGCTGGCCGAGTTGATTGTTGAGGCCATTCCATCAATCGAAATGGTGCGGCTCGTGGACTCCGGCGCCGAAGCAATCACGTCGGCGATTCGTTTGGCGCGAGGTTTCACCGGCCGTGATATGATCGTCAAGTTCGCGGGTGGTTATCACGGTGATGTCGATGCCTTGATGGTGGCCACCGGATCCAATCCCATACTCGCGGGAATGCCCGGCTGCCCCGGCGTATCATTCGGCGCGACCAATGGTACACTGATCCTGCGCTATAACGATGTAGCCGCTCTGGAGTCGGTGTTTGCGCAACATGGCGACCTGATCGCCGGCGTCATCGTCGAGCCGATTGCAACCAACATGGGCTTGGTTTCGGGCACAGCAGCATTCCTTGAGACCCTGCGCCGCCTGACGCAGGAACACGAATCACTTTTGATATTTGACGAAGTGACTACTGGCTTTCGACTTGCCTACGGCGGAGCACAACAACTTGTCGGGATCGAACCGGATATTACAGTGTTGGGCAAGATCATCGGCGGCGGCACATCGGCCGGTGCTTTTGGTGGCCGCCGCAACTTGATGCATCGACTTATGCCTGCCGGGCCGATCCAACAGGGTGCTAACGGCGCGGGCAATGCAATTACCATGGCAGCCGGCATCGCGACACTGCGCGAATTGCGCGACCATCCACCGTATGAGGCGATGGAACACGCCGGCCAACGACTCGAAGACGGCCTCCGCGATTTACTGACTGCCGACGGCATTCCGCATCAACTCGTTCGCCTTGGCAGCATGTGGATTCTGTTTTTCACCGAACAATTGATTGATAATTACGACGCGGCCAAAGGATGCGACGCCCCCCGCTTCTCGCGCTTTTTCTGGGCCATGATGGACCGCGGTATCTATTGGCCAAGTCAGCAGATGGAGACGGCATTCCTGTCAGCCATGCACGATGAAGTCGTTATCGACAACATCTTGAAAGCGGCCGGCGACGCCCTCAAATTCATGGCCGGTTTTGCACGGTAGTTGTCAACCGTCGTCAATAGTCAACGAGGCGCACATCGCGCGAAGGACCTGCTGGTGTTGCTCTTCCGTGTCATTGGCCTGCCAGTAAACTAGGAGCGTGCCCAATCCAATGTGGGCGGCGCGGATGTAACACGTGTTGGTCAAATCAAGGGCGAAGAACTGCAGGTCGTGACCGACTGCTGGCAGGCC
>JANNLP010000049.1:0-2555 GCA_031396905.1 Gemmataceae bacterium | reverse complement strand
CGGGCGACCGTCGTGACTGGTCACCAGCACATTCGACGGCTTGATGTCCCGATGAATGATCCCCTTCTGATGAGCGTGCTGCACAGCATGACAAACCGACACAAAAAGCTCCAAGCGCTCCCGGGGTGACAGCTGATGCTGATCGCAGTAGTCGGTGATCGGGACGCCCCGAACCAATTCCATCACGAAATACGGCCGACCATTGGCTGTGGACCCGCCGTCGAATACCCGCGCAATATTGGGGTGGTCCATCATGGCCAGGGCTTGGCGCTCGGCGGTGAACCGGGCGAGAACTTCGCGTGTGTCCATGCCCGGCTTGATGATTTTCAGCGCCACCAACCGGCGGACCGGCTCCTGCTGCTCGGCCACAAAGACCAGACCGAATCCGCCCTCGCCGATCTGTTCGCGGAGCGTGTAGGCGCCGACGCGCTCACCGATCCGTTCCGAGGCGGTTGCAAAGTTGTCCGTTGTTTCCGGCGAGCCGACCGAGCCGTTAAGAAAGCTCCCCGCCGCGTCGTCATGGCGCAATAGTTCTTCAATCTCGGCGCGTAATTGTGGGTCGGTACCACATTCCGCGTCGAGCAGCGCCGCTCGCTGGGCCGGGTCTTTCAGGTCCGCAGCCGCGTTGAACAGCTTTTCCCGCTCGTCGTGGTCGCCGATCATGATTCGCGTCCGCCGAAATTGGGTCCATCCTACAAGGCGACGGAATGGACCCGGAGGGATCACGCACCAAAAAAAACTACAAAACGTCGGAATCGTCTGCTGCACCGATTTCACGGTGCAGCCAGGCACGGGCGTAACGCCAATAGCGCTTGGCCGTCGCTGGTGAAATCTCCAGAAGTGCGGCCGCATCTTCGTTGGTAAGACCCGCGAAGAATCGTAGTTGAATCAGTTGCGCTTTGACGGGATCCTGTTCGCCAAGTTTCTTTAGCGCTTCATCGAGCGCGACAACTTGATCGTCCGAATGTTCGCCGGCCAGATCGTCGAGCTCGATGGCTTCCCGTTGCCGGCCGCCGCCATGTTTGATGCGCCGCTTTCGCCGCGCTTTCTCAACGAGAATACGGCGCATCGCTTCCGCTGCCGCCACGAAGAAGTGCTTGCGATTATCCCAGACAGCAGCTTCCTGGCCCGTTCCCACAAGTCGGACGTAAGCTTCATGAACCAGCGCCGTGGCATTGAGCGTCTGCCCCGGTTGCTCGCGCTTCATATGCCCGGCCGCGAGCCGGCGCAACTCATCGTAAACCAACGGCAGCAACATCGCCGCAGCCTTCGGGTCGCCCGCCTCAATGGCGCAAAGAATCCGCGTAACGTCCGACACGATGTTCCAGCATAAGCAACCGCCCAATACCCGGCAACCAATTGACTAGGATTAGCAGAATGCCGACGTTTCATCGGCGTATCAAATGCTGCCGCCGAAGCGCAGGCGGAATTGAATGAAGTCGTTGGCGGCCACCGGTCCGTCGTTGTCGAAATCAAAAATGGAGCTGCTGCTTCCAAAAGCCAATCGGAATTGGATAAAATCACCGGCGGCGACAGTTGCCGTCCAGTGTGCCGGCATCGTTGGCAGTGTTATCGGTGTAGGCCACGGTGACGATATATGACGTCAGTGTGGCAAATTGATATTCTTGCGGCCGCCAAACCGCTCCTTGTACCATGCACGCACCGAGAACTCGTTGAGGATGGTCACATCCTCGCCGGCGGGACCGAATGCGTCGATTGATTGTTCCGAGTGATCCGTGTATTGAGCTTCGCCGCCGTGCTGGACCATCGGCGATCCAATGCGACTGTTCACAAACTGCTGCACTTTGCCAAAGTTCGGTCCGCGCATGTGCGGCTGTCCGAGCAAGGTTTCGACCGCCGCCAGATTGCGAAACGCCTGTTCCGGGTCGATGATATCGTAAAGGTCGTAATCGCCGTGGACAAAGGAACCTTGGAGCGTCACCGCGCCGTAGTGCTGCGCTTTGGGGTCGGTCACGACCGCATAACGCGCGCCGCCGTTGCCGATCCGCTGCTCGACGACGAACTTGCTCCAGATGTCTTTGGCCTTGGCCAGCTTCACGGGACCAAACGCTTCGGGGCATAGCGTAGGGTCGGCAACCAACCCGGCCAGCTTGGACGTCTTACCGTCCTTGTCCGCTGTCTTGGCTTTGCAATCGATCGGCTTGGGTACGTACTTCGCCTGGCCAATGTACTTCAGCGAAGCCGGGTTGGTCCGCCGAACGAGAATCCAAAGCTGCAAGTCGTGAGCTGCATCGCTGAATGTTTTTCGATCTTGCGGCCTCATGACAGATACTCCCGAGTGGATGTGCGCAACCCTAATTTGATCTACGGGCGCAAGGCATCGACGGATTCAATGAGTAGCGATTTGCTGATCCTTCGTCGGCGTTGGCCGTGGTTTATCGGGCTGGGCTAGCGGCTTTCCCGCATTGCAGATATGGCAACGGGGTTCGATTGAAGGTACGGAAAAGCCCCATGCGCCGTTTGCTATTCGCCATCCTGACAGCTGTTGTTGGCCTGTCCCCGCTGGGGTGCCTCGACGTTTATCAAACTCGGGC
>JANNLP010000500.1:0-4824 GCA_031396905.1 Gemmataceae bacterium | reverse complement strand
ACGCGCACCATCGTGGTACCGTTAAGTTTGGTCTACGGGTTCAAACCCGTGACCACCGTGCCGGACAATTGTGGCATCGCTGAATTGTTTGCCGGCGATCCGTTCACTCGTTGCCGACCTGCGAAACCGACGCGAAGCTGGCTCTCGTGGACCAACTTTTTTCTCGCTGCCGACTGGTGGTACAAAAAGCTGGAATGGGCGCTGGGGCCGATTCGTCGGAGGGCCGTGGCCAAAGGCGTGGCCTGGATGCGTGCCCATTACGAGGACTCCGATGGTCTGGGCGCGATTTTTCCGCCGATGATCTATAACGTCATCGTGCTGCGTTGCCTCGGGGTGCCGGATACCGACCCGGAAATGCAGTGGGCAATGAAGCAACTCCATGATCTCAAAATCGAAGAAGGCGATACGCTGCGGTTGCAACCTTGCGTGTCGCCGGTGTGGGACACGGCACTAACGACAATCGCACTGGCCGATGCGGGCTTGCCGCCGGATACGCCGGCTGTGAACAAAGCAACGAAGTGGATGCTGGACAAGGAAGTACGGCGGCCCGGCGATTGGAGCTTGTCGCATCGCGGCATCGAGCCGGCCGGCTGGTTCTTTGAATATCGCAACGGGCAATACCCCGATACAGACGACACCGCGATGGTGCTGATGGCTCTCGCGCGGTCGAAGCAACGAAGCCTGGGTCGACCAAAAGCACACGACCTATTTGAGGAAACGAACACCACTCAAGCGGCGACGGATCGCGCGATCAAATGGTTGCTCGCATTGCAAAACAAGGACGGCGGTTGGGCGGCGTTTGATCGTGATGTTACGTGGGACGTGCTAACCAAGGTGCCTTTTGCCGATCACAATGCCATGCTCGATCCAAGTTGCCCGGACATCACGGCGCGTGTGCTGGAGAGCCTTGGCCATTACGGGTATAGCGTAGGGCATCATGCCGTCGATCGTGCCATCAAGTTCTTGCGCCGCACGCAGGAACCGGACAGTGGTTGGCCCGGCCGTTGGGGTGTGAACTATCTTTATGGCACCTGGCAGGTGCTACAGGGACTGCGAGCAATCAACTTCGATATGGGTGACGCGATGGTCCGGCGTGCGGTGGCGTGGCTGCATCGCGTGCAGCAGCCCGGCGGCGCGTGGGGCGAAAGCTGCGCGAGTTACGACGACCCGACGCAAGCCGGCGTCGGCGAGCCGACGGCATCGCAGACGGCGTGGGCATTGTTAGGACTTATTGCGGCCGGCGAAGTTGACGGCGATGACGTGAAAACCGGCGTGCGCTGGTTGGTGGATACACAGAATCAAGATGGCACCTGGTCGGAAGAGCCGTTCACGGGAACGGGATTCCCCAAGGTCTTCTATCTCAAATATCACTACTACCCGATCTACTTTCCGGTGATGGCGCTGGCTCGCTATGCGAGTGCTTCGGCAAAACGGCGCGAACCGATGCGGAGCTAATGATGCGTTTTCCGTTGAGTCTCACGCTGACGATGGCCGGCTACATCGCCAAGAACAAGGTCATGCGGCGCAAGCGCTTTCCACTGGTGCTGATGTTGGAACCGTTGCATGCCTGCAATTTGACTTGCACCGGTTGCGGCCGCATCCGTGAATATGCCGAGTCGATCAAGGAAAAGCTCACGGTGGCCGAATGCATGGCATCGGTTGCCGAAGCCGGCGCTCCCATCGTCAGCATCTGCGGCGGCGAGCCATTCATCTATCCGCAACTGCCCGAATTGACGCGGAAGATACTGCAGAAGCAGAAGCACATTTATCTTTGCACCAACGGCATGTTCATCGAAAAGCGGCTGCACGAGTTCAAGCCGCATGGTCGCTTGTTCTTCAACGTTCATCTTGACGGCCTGGAAGAAACACACGACCGCGCCGTCGAGCGGCAGGGCGTGTTCCGCTCGGCGGTGGCCGGCATTGTCGCCGCCAAGAAAGCCGGCTTCCGTGTCTGCACCAACACGACCGTGTACCAGGACACGAACCTCGACGAACTGGATCAGCTCTATGCGTATCTCACGCGGCTGAGTGTCGATTCGTTCATGTTGTCGCCGGCCTACGGTTACACGGCGGTTTGCGAAACTAACCCGACCGGAGCGGCCGAGATTTTCCTGACCCGCGAGCAAGTGATCACGAAGTTTCAGGAAGCTGAGAAACGATTGGGCAAGTATCGCCTGGCGACATCGCCCGTGTATTTGGAGTTTCTGCGCGGCGAGCGTGACCTGCCCTGTACTGCGTGGGGCAATCCAACCCGCAATGTGAAAGGCTGGAAAGGGCCGTGTTACCTCATTACCGATGAGCATCACGACACATTTGACGGCCTGATGAACGACACGCAGTGGCAGAACTACGGCCGCGGCAAAGACCCGCGCTGCGAGCATTGCATGGTTCACTGCGGCTATGAACCGTCGGCGGCGCTGGGCGCCAACGCCAAATGGAGCGATCCATTCAAGATGCTGAAATGGCAATTGTCCTAGCCGCCTGCGGCTAAGCCCGTTGAATAGCAGCGATGATCGAGCTACCTGCCGAAGAATTGATCTGGGAGTTTTCGCGTTCCGGCGGTCCCGGCGGACAGAACGTCAACAAAGTCGAGACGCGCGTTCGGCTGCACTTTGATCCCGAACAATCCAAAGCGTTTGACGAAAAGCAGAAGGAACGTCTTCGTCTTGCGCCAGTGTTGGCAAGGCATCGACATCCGACAACTCGACAGATTGTCATCATGTCACAAGAACATCGCACGCAGGTGATGAACCGGGCGGCGGCATTGGAACGTTTGGTGGGCTTGCTGACTCGGGCACTGAAGCCGGTGCGGGTGCGGCGGGTGACGAAAACACCAAAACGTGCTCATGCCAAGCGGCTGGACGCGAAGAAACGGCGGTCCGGTGTCCGTAAGAGTCGCAGCAGTCAGCACCATGATGATTGAGTGACGGCCGGAATGGGTCGCCGACGCTAGCGAACAGTATAACAGCGAACATATTCCTCCCATCACCATTGGGTGCCCAATGCCTCATGCCGTTGAATTGGCCGGTGTTCGCAAGACCTTTGGAAACGTAGTTGCAGTGGACCGGTTGGATTTGGTGGTGCCGCGCGGCAGCGTATACGGGTTCATCGGGCCAAATGGGTCCGGCAAGACGACGACGTTGCGGATGATCCTGCGAATCTTCTATCCCGATGAAGGCCGTGTTACGGTTCTGGGACAGGATTCCGGCGACGCCGCCGACGACCGAGTTGGCTATTTGCCAGAAGAGCGCGGTCTGTACAAGAAGATGAAGGTTGCCGACCTGTTGCGTTTCTACGCCGAGTTGAAAGGCATGCAGGACTGTCGGCCGGAAATTGCCCGGTGGCTGGAACAACTGGGCCTGGCCGCGTGGGCGGATAAACGGGTCGAGACACTTTCCAAGGGCATGTCGCAAAAGGTGCAATTCATCGCGGCGGTGGTGGCCCGGCCGGAGTTGGTAATTCTCGACGAGCCGTTTAGTGGTCTGGACCCGGTGAACCGCGAAGCGATCAAGGATGCGGTGCTGGATCTGCGTAAGTCCGGAACGACGATCATTTTTTCGACGCATGACATGGCGGTGGCGGAGCAGATGTGCGACACCATTTTCATGATCTATCGCGGCAAGAAAGTCCTGGATGGCACGCTGGAAGCCATTCAAAACGAATACGGTGAAGACACACTGCGCGTGCGGACGCCGGCCCATGCTTCCATGTTGCATGGTATCGCCGGCGTCGAACACATCAACGACAACGGTCGGGAGAAAGATCTGCGGCTCACGCGCGGCACCGATCCGCAAGCCGTGATCCGCGAGGTGATCGCCCGCGCTCCCTTGGAGCGCTTTGAGTTGGCCCGGCCATCGCTGCACGACATTTTCGTCCGCATTGCCCGGCCGGCGGCGGAGGGAGAAACGACTCATGCGTAAAGTCTTCGTCATCGCCCGGCGCGAATACATGGCCCACGTCGCCACCAAGGCATTCATCATCAGTCTAGTATTGGTGCCGCTGCTATGTGGCGGCGGCATGCTCGTGCCCAAGTGGATCAAGGACCGTTCGGAGACCGGCGAGAGAAAGCTTGTGGTCATGGACGGTACTGGCGAACTCATGCCGTTGCTGGTTGCCGCGGCCGAGGATTACAATCAACGGGACACGCTGGACAAAAAAACCAACAAACAGACATCATCGCGCTATCTTCTCGAACCTGGTCCTGCAGGTGAAGTGACCGACGAGATGCGGCTGGAACTCTCCGAGCGCGTGCGTAAGAGCGAGCTGTTCGCGTTTGTGGAGATACCTGCCGACTTGCTGACGATGACGGCCGGGCAGATGCGGGAAATGTCGTTCTTTGCGGAGAAACTCGATGTCGGCTCGACACGCCGCTGGTTCGAGCGCATTTTGCAGCGCGCGGTCGTGGTGCAACGCTTGCGGAAGTCCGGCGTCGATCCGGCACTGGTCATGCAGTCGCAGGTGGCCGTGCGGCTTGAAGGCATGACGCTTTACAAGCAGGGCAAGGACGGGCAAATCGACAAAGGCGAAGCATCAGCACGCGAAATGAAGATCTTCGTGCCCATGGGCGTGATGACCATCATGTTCATGGCGGTGATGATGTCACAGTACATGCTGCAAAGCACCATTGAGGAAAAGCAACAGCGCATCGCCGAGGTGTTGCTCGGCAGCGTCGGCACATTTCAATTGATGGCGGGGAAACTGCTCGCCAATGTGGCCGTGTCACTAACCGTGGTGCTGTGCTACGTATTCGGCGGCCTGTGTGTCGCACTTTATTATGATGTGGTTAAAGAGGCGCCGTTTCACCTAGTTGGCTGGTTTCTGATC
>JANNLP010000479.1:0-2250 GCA_031396905.1 Gemmataceae bacterium | reverse complement strand
GGGGGTTCGAATCCCCCCTTTCGCACCAAATCTCGACTCGGGAGCTCCGAGGGCCGCCCACCACGATAGGAATGCATGCCGCACGAGCTTTAGAGCGACGCCTTTCGTCCCTTGCTGGGCAGACTTCTTCGTCTCCGCGGCGCCCGGCGTTTGTCGTTGCCCAAATGCTGCTTGGTGTTCAGTCGTTCAGCGAGATCGCCGAAAGTTTGGGCCGCATTTCGAAGCTCAGCGTTCTCCGCCTTTAAGTCTTCAACACTCTCCTCACATTTCGCCAGCGCATCTTCTGTTTGCTTGCCGTCGGTTTGGTCATCCACTTGCCCTCCTGTTCCGCTCGCAACAAGACCCCAAAAGCAAACCCGAAGCCAACTCGGGTGCCAGCGGAGACACGGGCCCTGCTTAGCCCCTTCCGGAAGCCCGGTGAACGGCGATGCGAACCACCGAGAACGCGCGTAGTCGCCGTCCGCGGAGTCCTTGAGACGAGTGGCGGGAGTGGAAACGCAACGTGTCGCGAAGGACCGCTTGGATCGATTGCAGATTCGTCGCTTGAAAGCGTTCTGGGGGAGGGACAAACATCTGGGTGTCCCGCTAACCCGTCAGCGGGGCATCTCGACTTTGCCTCGAAGGTGCCCTCCGTCGGCGACCACGAGGCGCGGCGACGCGAGATCGCCGGTCACCGAGCCCGTGGCTCGAATCTCGACTTTCTCGCCAGCCGTCACGTTGCCGGTGACTGCGCCCATGATCACCACGGCCTTTGCGGAGATCGACGCCTTGATGTTGGCGTCGGGACCGATGGTGAGTGTGTGATCGGGCAGCGTGACACTGCCTTCCATATGGCCATAGAGGGTGAGGTCCTCGGAAGCGCTCAGCTCACCCTTGATGACCACAGACCCGAGATCCATGACCACCTTCTCCGCAGTCCTACCAACGACGGCCGCGGCCTCCGCGGCCAGGTCCCGATGAGCCTCTCCCGGCTTCACAGCCTCATCTCGCTTCCACATGCCAGCGCTCTCTTTTTAGGCTCCAGACCTCACCGCCCCCGTTGTGCGTAAGTGAAGTGCGCTCGACGTTAGCACGCCATGATGTGATGGGCAAGCGACGTTGCCGGTCGACGTTGCCGGTCACGAATGCGGATGTCCATGCGGCGATTTACCATGGTATCCAACGCATTCTCGAAGGAATTGGCGAATCACGGCGCAACGGTAGCCGTATACTTCATGTGCGACAACTTCGCTCGCGGGGCATTGGACGCTCCGCGTGATGCCAGCGATGGAAGCGGAGTTGGCGGATCACGGCTCGAGCATCGAGGAAAGCGTCGGCCTCTGGGACACGTCCTGAAGTGGCGGCGGGAGCGAGAGAAATGACGACAGAAAAGCAGGCCGAATGGTGGGTGGGCTTCGCGTGTAAGCAGTGCGGCGCGCCGTTCGCCGTCGAGCGATCACAAGATGCATCGAAGTCTGGCACACATTCGGCGAACGGCTGGCGTGTGACCTGCACAAGCTGTGGGGTGACCGAGTATTACGAGCCAGGAACCCCGATGGTAAGGATCACGGTTTCAAACTGAAGCACGAGCAGAACATGTCGGTTTGATCACGTCGGGAGGATGCCATGGGGATGCACGAACGATGGAGCGGTGAGTACAAGTACGACGTCGAAGTTCTACCGCTCGTACCACCGATGTCGAATGGAAACAGCCACGAAGCGAAGGTTGTGCGCTTCGATCGGCGTCAGCGATCGAGTCGACTGGACTCTGTTAGCCCATTGTCGTTCGGCTTGCGGCGGGCCAAAACGGAAGCTGAGGCTGTGCAGATGGTGGAAGCCGATGTTGAGAAATGGATTAGCGAGCATTGATCTTCAAAAGGCACGCACGGAACCAACACTTCGTGCGCACGACTAAGTTCACGGCATCCCTCAGACGGTTCCCGTCCTCCCACTGCGCAGATGCCTACTGCCGCGTGAAGTTGATCGTGACAGTCACGAGAACCGGCACCGGCACGCCGTTCAGGAGAGTCGGCGTGTACTCCCACTGCCGCACGGCGTCAAGCGCGGCCTGATCGAGCAGCGGGATCGAGCGCACGACCTTCGCGTCTATCACTTTCCCGTCGGGTCCAATCGTCGCTTCGATCGTGACCACCCCGGCGACACGCGCCGACTGCGCAATGGCGGGGTAGACCGGCTTGACGTCCTTGATCTTGTTGGGTGCATGGATCTTCCCCCCGATGCGGAGCGGCGCCACCGTGGCCTTCGCCCTGG
>JANNLP010000452.1:0-36539 GCA_031396905.1 Gemmataceae bacterium | reverse complement strand
GGGTGAGATGCTCCACCTGCCCGCCGCGGCGCAGCACCGGAAGGTCCAAGCCGAGCATCTCGGTCTTGGCGGGGTAGTCCAGGAGCAGCTCGCCGCGGGCCAGGCCCGTCTTCTCGGCGAGCGCGTTCTCGAAGTCCACTGTGCGCCGCCAGTCGTCCGCGATCCACTCGCCGAGTTCATGCGGGAGGTCCGCCGCTGGCACTTCCAGCACGCGCTTGTACAACCGTCGTTCGCGCAGCGCTCGTAGCAAGGGATGTCCGCCCTTCGCTTCGAGTCCAAGCAACAGCCCTTCGTCGGTAAAGTTGGCCAGGGCGTCGGCGGTGAGTGACCCCGCATCCAGCGCGTCAGATACCAGTCGCTTGTACATGGCGGTCGCGCTTCGCACCGCATGATGCCAATACACATTGCGATACATCTGGTACTTGGCGAAGAGCAGCGATTCTACGGCCGAGAGACCTTTCTCCTGAATGCCGATCGTGCTCTGGGCTGTGGGCCGAGGGCTCTTGGCGGTGGGCTCTGGAGGCTGAGCCCATGACCCAGAGCCCACGGCGGGAAGCACTACCAGAGAATTCAGCAATCGATCGGCGTCGATCTCGCCATAGGGCACGCCGCACATCAGCGCATCGCGCCGCAGATACTCGATCTTGTCCAGGTCCAGTGATCCGGAAATCAGTCCCTGGAGGTTTCGACGTGACCGATGTCGACAGCGAGTGTTTCGCACTGGGCTACGGCCACGCCGTGAACGAAACGCTGTTCGAAGCGATGGATCATGTCAAGACGCTGGATCAAACTCTGTTTCTAGCCGAAGTGAAAGCAGCGGCGGCCGGTGACAAGGCTCAGACGAAAGCCGCGGCCGAGCGGTTACTTGCCGCTCGGGAGACGCTTTATCCGGCACCGCTTTATTTGATTGACACAGCCATCCTTGGGCAAGGCGAACCGCCGCAATCTTGGAAATCTGATTCGCCGCTGAACCTGATCGTGTCGGCTAGTCAACTTGCTGAGGTATCGGCAGAACGGTTGGCTGCGATTCGGTTAGGCATTGATCGTGGCATGTTGGAGGTTTGTGGCGGCCTCGATTGTGAGCGGAACGAAGCAGTGTTGCCGGTTGAATCGCAACTCTGGAACCTGCGCCGCGGCCAGGAACGAGTGCGCGAATTAATAGGGCGACCGGCCAAAGTGTTTGCTCGGCAGAGTACTGCGTTTCATCCATATTTGCCAAACTGGCTGGCACAGGCTGACATATCCAAACTGATATACCTGTCGCTCGATGGCGGCACGATACCGCATCACGCGGCTGCGTCCATTCGCTGGCCCGCGCCAGATGGCCGGCAGATTGACGCGCTGACCCGCGCTCCCTTGCCGGCCAGCGATCCGCAGACGGGCTTCCATCTCGCGATGCATCTGCACCAGACGATCATGCAGGATTCGGCGGCCGTGCTCCACTTGCGGCACGGAGTACCCGACGCTGGCCTTTGGTATCAGGATTGGCTCAAGCTGTCGGCATTGGCGCCGGCCCTGGGAACATGGACAACCGTGAGTTGTTTCCTCGACGAGGCAACCGTCGGCGAATATGCCTCGTCCACGTCGATCGATGAATATGCGCCTGACGTATCGACCACGACCGCGAACCCGATCAGCTCCTTTGCGCGGCTTTTCCGGTTGCGCCGACGCATTGATGCCGCGCGTACCTATCAAGGTTTGTTGCAGAGTCTTGGCACACCTGCCGATGTTGCACTGGTGCAACAGATCGAAGAATGCGAAGATGTCGTTGAGCGCAGTATGGGCGATGACCCCACTGAAACAATCAACGTCGAGTCGGCGTCCGCCAGGCAACTGGCGCAACGGTTGGTAGCACGTGCAACGGGTCAGCAATCCGGGCACCTGGTCTTCAATCCATGCCCATTTGCGCGCCGCGTCGGTCTCGAACTGAAAGGCCTAAACGGTCTGCCGGCTGTTGTTGCACCGGTCATCGCCGCCCAGCGCGACGGGGATGTTACGCGTCTGGTACTTGAGGTGCCGGGTCTGGGCTATTCGTGGATACCCGATGGCAACGCGGAACCAGTAACTCCGCGAATGACTCTTGCGAACGGCACCACTGTTCGCAATGAGTTTTTCGAGGCCGAGATTGATCCGGAGACCGGCGGGTTGCGGGTGTTCCGCGATGCCAATGGTCGGGCCAATTTGCTGGGACAACAGCTTGTCTGGCAGCCAGGCAGCACGATGCGTGCCACCGAAGTGACCATCACGGCATGTGGCCCGGCACTGGGTGAAGTCACCGCGACCGGCGAACTGCTCGACGAACATGGTCAGCGCCTGGCCCGATTCAAACAACGCTTCCGCGCTTGGCTCAGCCGCCCGCTGTTGGAACTGCGCGTTGAGCTTCATCCCGACAAGCCACCGGTCGGATATGCCTGGCACGCATATTATGGTGCGCGCTTTGCCGCGCGCGATGATAAGGCGACATTTGTTCGCGGTGTCTTTGGTCATCCGGCTCCCACCACGCATCATCGGTCAGGTTCGCCGGAGTTCATTGAATTCCGCGTCGGCAAGCATAGCGCGGTCGTGTTGACCGGCGGCCTGCCGTTCGCCCAGCGTCATGCCCAACGGATGATCGATGTACTGTTGATTACGGCAGGCGAGACGTGCAGTAGTTTCGACTTGTGCCTGGGATTGAATCGCCCGCAGCCGGCGCAATCAGCTCAAGGTATGGTGTCGCCGATTGCGATTGTGCCGTTAACCAATGGCCCGCCGCCGGCCGGCGCGACCGGGTGGTTGGCCCATTTGGATTCATCTAACGTATTGTTGACGAGTCTTCGACCAGCACGAGAGCCCAACGCCGTCTTGGCTCGACTTTTCGAGGTCGCTGGCGTCGGTGGCGCTGTCAACCTGCGTTTTGCGCGCGATCCCCGTTCTGGCGCAATGGTGGATGCCGACGGTCTCGTGATCATGGATGCCATCATCGACGGCGACGCGGCTACCTTCGACCTGATGGCCCACGACTTGGTCAATCTAAAAGTAATGTGGTCCGAATGAACTGACTTTGGCACTTCGTGACAAGCCAGAAGCACCATCTATCTCATTCATGGTTTCGTCGCGGACGACTAAGCCTGACCCGCCCAAATGCTCGCCGCAATGATGAATCGACTTTGAAGCGTAGGATTCGCCGTATGATTAGAGGGACCGGCCAACCGGGCTGCCATCGCGGCAGGCGGCCGCGTTAATTTGGGGGGATTTGTCTTGAGTCGGTGTGATTGCTATGTCACAATCCATCGTCGGCGGCGGTGTGGACGCCGGGAGGGTTTGCTTATGCCCAAGCTGTCGCTCCGACTTATAGGTATCGCCTTCGTTTCATTTGCGGCGGCCCTCATATTATCTGGGCCAATTCGCGGACAGTTGAAGCCCCAGCCGGCTAAAGATGTCAAGGCCGAGGAAACAAAGTTTACCGAAGCGGTCACGTTGCCACGGAATCCCGAATCGAAGCGTCTCATACAGGCGGCGCAAGACTACGTCAAGAAGCAGGAATGGCGGATCGCCGGCGAGTGCCTGCAGTCTCTGTTGGAGACCCCGGAAGATTCCTTCATTGAAGTGAGTCGCAAAAACCAACGCGGGCAGGATGTCACGGTCCGTGTCAGTGTGCGCGCTGAAGCCAACCGCATCATTGGCCAACTTCCGCCAGACGGGTTGGAGTCTTACCAGGTGCAGTATGGCCAGGTCGCGTACGAGCGCCTCAAAGAAGCGGTCGAGAAGGCCGACCCCGCACTGCTGGCGGAAATCAGTCAACGCTACTTCAACACCAAGCCCGGCCAGGAAGCAACTGATCTGCTCGGCACCTATCAGTTGGATCGTGGCCAACATCTGATGGCATCGCTGTGTTTTGAGCGACTGCTTTCCCGTGCCGATGCCGACAAGTTGCCAGCACGGGTGTTGTTCAAAGCCGCGTTGGCATTTCGCCGCGCTGGAAATACAACTGCGGCCGAAAGGACGTTTGCCCGCTTCGCCGATCAATACGGCCGCGAGCAGTCGCAAAAAAACACGCGGATCACGTTGGAACAATTCCGCAGCGAGTTTGGCCGCGACATTGGTAGCGATGTTTTCGTAACATCCAACGATTGGCCGGTGTTTCGTGGCAACGCGGCACGCGTGGCCCAATGCCGTGGCAGCACGGCGTATTTGGAACCGCGCTGGACTGCCAAGCTCACTCGGCCGGACGCAACGGTTCTCAAAGGCGATCAGCCGGCGGTGGATTGGATCGAGCAACATCTCGACCAGGCGACCATGCTCATGCGCGACAAGCCGATACTGCCGGCATCATTCCCAATCGCGGCCAATGGCAAGCTCTTCGTCCGGTCGTACGACGGCATCGCCGCTTACGCGTTGAACGACCATGTGGTGGCGAATAAGAAAACGGGTGACCTTCTTTGGCGAACTAAGGTGGATAATAGCCTGTTCAGCATCCTTCGTGAGGATAACACGGGCAAACAGCAAAAACTTCAGGAATGGTATACCAATCATTACTTGGCGCATAACGCGGGCCCCGTTGGCGTGTTATTTGAGAACTCTGTGCTGGGCGCGATCAGCCACGATGGCCAGCGCGTGTATTTCATCGACGACATTCCCGTGCCGCCGCATCCATCGCAAATGCGGAGCCATGCCGCATTCGGCGGAATGCCGATGAATTTCGCGCCTTTCGCGAATGAAGTCAATTGCAACCGGCTATGCGCCGCCAACATAGAAAAAGAAGGCGCGATTTGCTGGTCGCCCAAGGGTCTTGGTGGAAAATCCGGTGGCACAAGAGGTCCACCGGCTGATGGTCGTGGTGATCTCAACGCCGCTACTGAATTGCAGGACACGTTCTTCCTCGGACCACCACTGCCTTTGGGCGGCAAGCTTTATCTGTTGACCGAGAAGCAATCGGAATTGCGGCTGATCTGTCTCGATCCGAATAAACTCGTTCCGTCGGCTGTAGATGCGAAGGAGACCGTGCCGGAATTGGTTTGGATTCAGTCGCTTGGCACTGCCAACGAAAAGCTTCCATTAGATGGTCAGCGGCGTATGCAAGCAGCGCATCTGGCATATGGAGACGGTATTCTCGTATGCCCGACCAACGCCGGCGCGGTCGTCGGCGTCGATTTGCTATCGCACAGTTTGGTTTGGGCCTTCTCGTATCGCAAAGTGCAGCAAGCAACCAACCCCGACGAAATGATGATGTTTAATCGGGGCCTTCGTGGTGTCAATCGCGGGCCCACTATTGGCGAACGCTGGCGGCCGTCCGCGCCATGCATCGTCAAGGGCAAGGTTCTGATTACCGCGCCCGACAGTGGTGACCTTCATTGCTTGAACCTGCGGGATGGTCAATCATTGTGGTCCGTCAAGCGTGACGATGCCGACCTGTACTTTGCTGGGGCATTCGACGATCGTGCCGTGATTGTGTCCAAGAATCACGTCCGGCTACTGAATGTGGACACCGGCAAAGAAGTCGGGAAACGTATCGAAACGGGATTGCCGTCGGGGCAAGGCGTTGCGGCCGAGGGTACATACTATTTGCCGCTGGCCGTCAGCAACGACACCAAGTCGGCCGATAAGGGAGCCGAGATTTGTGCGATCGATCTGAAATCCGGCACGATTGTCGGACGGTCGAAATCGCGCAAAGAAATACCGGGCAACTTGCTTTTTCTTGAAGGCGAGTTGATCGCGCAGACTGTTCGCACCGTGTCGTCGTTTCCTTTGTTAAAAGTGAAACAGGAAGAGATCAACGCGGCCATCGCCAAGAACCCCAACGACCCGAAAGGACTGACCGAACGCGGCGAATTGCATCTTTACAATGGTGCCGCGCGCGAAGCCGTCGCCGACCTGCGATTGGGACTGGCGAACCAGCCGGCAGCCGATGTGAAAACAAAGGCGCGACGCAAATTGCACGAGGCGTTGACGATTCTCTTTAAAGACGATTTCGCGGGTGCTGAGCAGTACCTCGCTGAGTACGCCGAGTTGTGTGAAGTCGATGCGGTCGCCGACGCCGACTTGGACGCCAAACAGAATGCCCGAACCGAGCGAATTCGCCGACAAGCCGTTTACCTAGAATTGCTGGGTCGGGGCCGCGAGCGTCAGGGTCGCTTGCTGGATGCGTTTGCCGCCTACGAACAGTACAGCGAGTTGAGCGGCCACAAGGAACTCGTCGATTCGGTCGATGAGCCAAGCATCAAAGCCCGACCCGACATATGGTCGCGCGGACGAATTCAGTCACTTCTGAATGGTGCGAACGACCCCGACCGAAAGAAGCTCGAGGGCGAAATCACCAAGCGTTGGGCATCGGTTCAGGCCGCGGCGAACCTCGACGGCTTGCGCAAGTTTGTCGCGCTGTATGGACCGATATCGGCTTCCGGTAAAGCCGCGCGATTGCAGCTGGCGGAGCAACTGCTGGCGACTGGCGATTCGGATGACTTGACCGAAGCGGAACGGGTGCTGGCGACTTTGTGCCTGGCAGGACGTGAACGGCGCGACGATCCATTGGCCGCGGGCCGGGCTACGGACTTAATGATCCGTGTCTGTCTGCGGCGTGGTCGCTATGAAAACGCGGTCGGTTATTGCCGGCAATTGGCCGACGAGTTTCCCGATGTGCCAGTGCGCGATCGCATGACTGGCCGCGAAGTATGGGAAGCGATGTCAACGGACAAGCGGTTCCTGCCATATCTCGAAACACCGACGGCCATTTGGACTGGTCCATTAACCGGCAAAGTGCATCCCGGTAATTATGCCCATCGCGAAACATCGATCACGCTGCAGCCACAGGGTGACCTGTTGCCTTTTTTCGCGCGGCACCGGCTCGCACTGGACATTAGACAAGATGGCGGCCTGGGCATCGGCGCGCTGCGCATGCTCGATCGCGGGACCGGCGAAGAGCGCTGGCGCATTGGCAACATTCCACACGGCAACTTCGTCCAACCAGGCCAAGTAGCGTCGCCCTATGTTCACGCCCGGGGCAACCTGCTAATCTTGCAGGCTAACGAGTTTGTCATTGCGGCCGACGTGTCCGAACGTAAGGAGTTATGGCGCTATAACCTTCTGGGCAAAGACGCGAAGTATTCCAACGATGTCAACCAGACGCGCGTGTTCGATGCGATGGCTAACAACGTTTTCGTGACATCGACAGATGAAAAGAAGGTCAGCGTCGGTCGCGTCGCTGTCGTCGAAGCAACATACGTGGCGGTCCAGGGGCGTGATGGACTGGTGGTACTGGACGCCACTCGACATGGCGCAAGTAAATTGTGGATCAAGTCCGATGTGTCCAACAAGGCCAGCGTGTTTGGCGATGATCGGCACATATTCATTTTTGACCGCGACGCGCAGGACGGCCGGCCTAAGTGTCAGGCGTTGCGCGCTCAAGACGGTATGCCCGTGAAATGTGGCGACTTCGCGGAGTTTTACAAGAAGAAACTACGCACGATCGGCGGACAGATTCTGCTTGCCGACGAAAGCGGCCGTGCTCTACGGTTGGTTGATGCGCTATCGTGCCGCGAGATCTGGCACCGCGACTTTCCAGCTAACACCGTTACGGTCAAAACCGACGACAGATCGGTCGGCGCGATTAATCCCGATGGAAGGTTTACGCTATTCAACGTTGAGGATGGTGCAATCAGGCTCGAAAGCCAACTCGGCGCAGAGCGAGTTCTGAAACTCCAAGACGCGACCCTGCTCGACGATCGCGATCGCTATTATTTGGTTCTCAACCGCAGGCCCGAAGGCAACCCGGAATGGAGCTGCGCTGTCGCGTCAGTGCAATCGGTCAAGTTCAACGGCCATGTCATCGCCGTGAATCGGCAATCGGGGCGGTTGGAATGGGCAACCGAGAAGATGCTGCCCCATCAGGCATTGGTCATCGACCAGTGGCGTGATCTCCCAGTTCTCGTATGTGCATCGGCGTATTTCAAGAAAAACGCCAATAACAATCCTGAGGCACAGGGTGTCCGAGTGACCGTGATTGACAAAGCAACTGGCAAGCTCATCTTTGATCCGACCATGGTGCAAAGCACACACTTTCATTCGATGACCGCTAATCCGACACTGGGGAAAATCGAAATCACCCGCCAGGATGCAAAAATCGTGTTGGCAACGGCCGAGGCCGCTTTATTGCCCGAGCCGGCACGGCGTGATCTCCCACGACCGATTCGCGCGGTGCCGATCCCTGTGGTCCCCGCTCCCGCCGCCCCCGGAGGTCGATGACGATGAAGTTATCATGTCGCGCGTTGGTGATGGCATTAGTAATCGTCGGGTTCACTCCTTCAATGGTGCGAAGTGACGAACTGCCATCGTCCACCGATAAAGAGAAAGAGTTCAAGAAGAAAGTGGAAGCTGCGACCGAGTTGGGGCTCAAATGGGTCGTCGAGACTCAAGCACGGGACGGGCACTGGGAAGCCAACGGCAGCCAATACCCAATGTCGATGACGGCTCTGTGTGGCATGTCTTTGTTAATGGAAGGCAGCACGATCAAGGAAGGTAAATACGCCGACAACATTCGCCGGGCCGTTGATTGGCTGATGGATCGCGCTCAAAACAACGGCCTGATCGGCAATCCCGCCAACGCAACCGAGGCCCAGCGCTACATGTATGGCCACGGCTTCACCATGCTTTTCCTCTCTAGTATCTATGGCGAAGAGGAGGATGCGGATCGGCGCAAGAAGTTGGAGAAGATTCTCACGAAGGCTGTCGAGTTCACCGGCAAGGCTCAGACCAACCGCGGCGGCTGGGGCTATGTCAGCGCCCACGATGGTGGGGACTTCGATGAAGGCTCTGTTACGATTACGCAACTGCAGGCTCTCCGTGCCGCCCGTAATTCCGGTATCGTCGTGCCCAAGTCGATCATCGATAAAGCGATTAAGTACCTGAAAGATTCGACCACGCCGCGCGGCGGCGTGATTTACAGCCTCGCCCACGGCGGCGCGGCTGTCGGAGGCGAACGTGCGCCACTCACTGCCGCCGCCATCGCCTGCGCATTTTCTACTGGTGAATACAACTCCGACCTGGCCCGCAAATGGCTTGAGTATTGCGCTACAAATATCCCAATTGGTCGCGGCCGTGTCGCCCACGATGAGTATCTGCATTACTATTATGCCCAGGCCATCTACTGCCTCGGCGACGATGGCTGGGGCAAGCTCTTCCCCAAAGCGGCCAAAGATACGGGCCTGACTTGGAGCAAATACCGCCAATCTACATTTGAATTCATCGTTACCAATCAAAACCGCGACGGCTCCTGGTCCGGCGGTTACATCGGCCCTCACCTGACGACTTCCGTATACCTGACCATTCTGCAGCTCGATAAGGCGATGCTGCCGATTTACCAACGTTAATTGCCGAGGCTCGAACCGATATGGCAAATACTTCATCAGGCTCCATCGCCACGGATGATCTTGAGTCCATCCGAAAACTGCGGGCGGCGTTTGAAGAGATCAAGACGCAGCTTGCGCGGGTGATCGTGGGCCAGGATCGCGTGATTGAGGAATTGCTCATCGCATTGTTCAGCCGGGGACATTGCATCCTCGAAGGTGTGCCCGGCCTGGCCAAGACGTTGATGATTTCGACGTTGGCCCGCTGTTTGTCACTAGACTTCAGCCGCATTCAATTCACGCCGGACTTGATGCCGGCGGACATCACCGGCACGGAGATTCTGGAAGAGAATCGCTCCACCGGTTCACGCGAACTCAAGTTCCTACCCGGGCCGCTATTTGCTAATGTTGTTCTCGCCGACGAAATCAATCGCACGCCACCGAAAACGCAGGCCGCACTCTTGGAGGCCATGCAGGAACGGCAAGCCACAGTTGGCCGCGTGCGTCACAAGCTCGCCGACCCATTCTTTGTGTTGGCAACGCAAAACCCGATTGAACAGGAAGGCACGTATCCGCTGCCGGAAGCGCAGCAAGACCGCTTTATGTTCAAAGTGTTCGTGAAGTATCCAAGCTTTACTGAAGAGATGGAAATCGCCCGGCGCACAACCTCGCTGGCATCTGAACAATCGAATTCCGTGCTGAGCGGCGAGCAGATCATCGAACTTCAGCAACTTGTGCGCAAGGTGCCGGTGACAGATCACGTATTGGCCTACACGTTGGCTATCGTGCGCCAAACCCGCATCGGCGAGCCCGGCGTGCCCAAGTATGTCAAAGAGTGGCTGCAGTGGGGGGCGGGGCCGCGCGCTGTGCAATACCTCGTGCTCGGCGCCAAAGCCCGCGCGTTACTTTATGGTCGCTCGCACGTGCAAACCGAAGACATCCAGGCCATGGCCCTGCCGGTGTTGCGGCACCGCATTTTGACAAACTTCACCGCCGCCAGTGAAGGCGTCACGCCCGACTCTGTGATTGAGAAGCTTCTGCAAGAAACCCCAACGCGCGAAGGTGAACTGCAAAAAGACGAGCGGTTCAAGAAGATCTTCGCCGCGTAATCAACCGTTAGCGACGTTCCGCAGAAGCATACTCAGCGGCATTGAAAGTGGCGACATTGGTAATCAACACCGACGACCCCCGGCGCTTCCTTGAACCTGCCGTGCTGGCACGGATGGGCCGGCTCGACTTGCGGGCCAAACAGGCGGTCGAAGGGTTCATTACCGGGTTGCACACCAGCCATTTCTTTGGCCACTCCGTCGAGTTCGCGCAACATCGTGAATATGTACGCGGTGACGATCTCCGCCACCTCGACTGGAAAGTCTGGTCCAAAACTGACCGCTTTTACATCAAACAATACGAATCGGAAACGAATCTCCGTGCGACATTCGTTGTCGATGTCAGCGAATCCATGCGCTATGGTCGCGGCCCGTTTACCAAGTACGACTCGGCCGGCACGATTGCCGCATGTCTCGGCTATTTATCATTGCGACAACATGACTCGGCGGGGTTGATTAGCTTTGACTCATCGGTTCGCCAGGTGGTGCCGGCCCGTGCGGCCATTGCACATATTGATGCACTGGTTCAGGCGCTACATGTGAGTCGTCCGAAGGAAAAAACGGACTTGGAACAGATTTGCCGGCGCGTCGCCGAAGTGACGCCCAGTCGTGGACTGATCGTTTTGATTTCCGACTTCCTGTGCGACCGGCCGCCGCTCTTTCGCGGCTTGGAGATGTTGCGTCATCGCCGACACGATATTCTAGTCTTCCACGTGCTGGACAATGATGAGTTGGACTTCCCGTTTGCTGGGACCACCAAGTTCGAGGGCATGGAGGAGTTGCCGGACCTGATGTGCGACCCGCGAGCGCTGCGGGACGGCTATCTGGAAGAATTGCAATCGTATCTCACCGAAGTCCGCCGCGGCTGCAGCCGCCGCGGAATTGATTACACGTTGGTCCGCACCGGCGACAACCTGGATTCGGTACTAACACGCTACCTCAACTTTCGCGCGGCCGTCATCAAGAACGGCGGGCGGATCCCGGTGGGAGGCTGATGCTGTCGCTGTTTCTGAACCCGTTCACCATGATCGCCGGGACCGCGTTGGTTCTCTCGCCGATCATCATTCACCTCATCAACCGGTTGCGCTACCGGCGTGTGCCGTGGGCGGCGATGGAGTTCGTGCTCAAGTCACTGAAGAAGAACCGCCGCAAACTGATTCTCAAGCAACTTTTGTTGCTCATCCTGCGTTGTGCATTGGTGTTGCTCATTGGCTTGCTACTAGCCCGTTACATTGGCTCGGCTCTCGGCTTTGGCCAGCCGCGCGGTACGTTGCATGTCGTGTTGCTCGATGACACCGCCAGCATGACCGACTATTGGCGCGAAGACGGTGTAACCAAATCCACGTTTGGACAGTCGAAGAAAGCCATCGTAGACGATATTGCCGCCGGAGCCGCCGACGCCGGCACATCACAGGCGATTGCATTGATTCGATTGACCAACCCTGGCGAGACGTACCACGTAGACCGGGTCAACCCGCAGAGTATCGCGGATTTACAAGCGTGGCTCGACGGTGTGAAGCCGACGGCATTACATGTTGCGTTGTTGCCGGCAATCGACGCCGCGAAGAAGGTGTTTGAAAGTGATGTACAGAACAAGCGGGTCCTGCATGTCGTTTCCGACTTCCGGGCGAAGGATTGGTCCGGTCCGGCATCCGAGGCGCTGGCCAAGGCGGTTCCCGATGCCATCGACGGTAAGTCAGGCAGCTTGCATTTGCTGGACACTGCTCATCCGCCACGCAGTGCCAGCCGGGCCGCCGCGCTGGATCATGGCAATGTCGGCATCCTTGACTTGCAACCCGAAACGCGCATCGCCAGTCGCCACATGCCGGTAGAGTTTGCCGTGGCACTAGCGAACTTTACGCCGTCGGGTCGCAAGAATGTCCGCGTGACGGTACGTGTCAATGGCCAGGTGCGCGAAGACGCCTCACTCAGCGTACTGGAAATGCCGCCCGGCGAAACGACGGCAACCTTCATCGCCACATTTGATCGCGTGGGCGTTAATATGGTGACGGCTTCCATCGAGCCGGATGAGGCTGGGCTGATGGTGGATGACATGCGATATGCCGCCATTGAAGTGCGGGAGAAAGTTCCGTTATTGTTCGTGACCGCGGCCGACGAGGCGGGCCGCGTCAAGCAGGAAGCGGATGGCTTTTACCTGCGTGCCCTATTCCTCGAAGCAGCCAAGGGTTTCGATGTCGTCGAACGCGGCCCACAAGAACTCGAACAGACCACCCTTGAACGGTACCCGACAATCTTCCTGTTGAATCTGCCACGTCTTACTGACAAAGCCAGGGCCAATGTCGAATCCTACGTCCGCAACGGCGGCGGCTTGTTCGTGGCGCTGGGCGATCAAGCCGACGCCGATTTCTACACCCGCTGGCATGCCGAGGGCAAAGGTGCTTTCCCGGTTCCCATCAGCAAAGCGACCGAACCGTTGAACGACGCACAACGTTTTGAGCGAATGTTCGACCCGGCCCTGCCACCTAAGGCCTATCCGCGCGGTGATAGTCATCCCGTGCTGGCACGCATTTACCGCGATGACCGCAATCGCGAAGTGAATACATATCTAAAGTTCCTGTTCGTGGATCGCTACCTGCCGGTGCCGCGAGCGCGGTGGTCGCCGGAGCCGGGGCGCACCGAGGAACTTTTTACGCTGCCCAACTATCGGTCAATCGACGATTACAAGGAACCCGCTCAAAAGCTCTTGGCCCGGTTGCCACTGGACGATGCGAAGTTCGCGAAGTTCCGCGACAAACTGCGTGACTACCAGCGCCGCGTGCGCGAGACACTGGTTGCCAATCGGCCGCTGTATGCCTTGGCCGATGCCTTTGACGCGCTGTTGCTTGACAGGGCCGATGCATCCCAACCTAATGCCGTCAATTTGCAGGAGTACTGGTCACGATCCGATCAAGCGCTATTGAAGACTGAAGTGCAACGTTTCATTGAAACGATCCGATATGGCGACCCGTTGTTGGTCGCACACACGTTTGGTCATGGTCGGGTACTCGCGCTGACCACGTCGGCCGGCAGTGCATGGAACGATTGGGCCAGCGGTCCCGCGCGGCCATATTGGGTCATGCTCATGCTCGAATCGCAAAAACACCTAAGCAGCGTCGGCGCGGATGCCAACCGCGCGGTCGGCTCGGCGCTCCAATTGACCTTCGACCCAAACCGTTACGATCCCCGACTCCGTCGCTTCTTCATGCCGGAGATTCCGCCGGATGCACTACCGGGCGCCGGCCCTGTCGATCAAGGCGAGCAAGTGGCACAACCGTCAGGCAACAAACTCGCGTACGTGTTCGACGACGCCCGTGTCCCCGGCGTGTACCGTTTTGATCTCATGACAAAGATCGGCGGTGAAGCGGCCACGGCCGAATCGCTGGCTTACGCCTTCAATGTTGATACCGCTGCAGAGGGCGACTTGCGCCGCGCTTCGCGCGATGAACTCGCAACCGCGGCACCGGGTATGCAGTTGCACGCGCCCGGCTCCGGGTTGGCTCGCATTCTCAAAGACCGCAAGAGCGATCTCTCCGAATCACCGTGGTTTTTTCTGACGCTACTGTTTCTTCTGATCGCCGAACAGGCATTGGCGGTACATCTGAGTTATCATGTTCGCGGCGACGCACGGATGGCCAACGCATGAATGATCCGGTGACAGAACAGGAATTAGTTCTCCGCCGGCTGGCGGATGCTTGGCAGCTTGGTGGCCGCGAAGTCGGCGGCAAGGTTTGGCTCGCTATCGTCGTGCCCGTATTGCTCCTTGGGCTAATCTACGTCGTATGGATGTATCGCCGTGATAACCGTACCATCGCCTGGCCGTTTGCCGCAGGTCTCGGTTTGTTGCGGTCGATTGTCTATCTAACGCTCGCCAGCGTCTTCCTTTTGCCCGCTTGGCAAACGTGGGAGACGACGCAAAAGCGGTCGCGCGTTGTCCTGTTGATCGACGTATCGCCTAGCATGGCGGAAAAATCTGATGGATTGCCGCCCGAGGAGGGAACGTCGGGTAAGTTACCGACGCGGCTCGACAAAGTCGTGCAGTTTCTTACCGACGCTCAAATCGCGTTCATCAGCAAACTGTGCGCGAAGAACCCGGTCTACGTGTATCGCTTCGGTGCACGATTGGATGACGAGCCGGCCGTGTTTGACAAGGATCAAACTCCGTGGGACGCCGGCCGTTGGCAACAGTGGCTGCGGCTCGATCCCAAGCAATGGCTGCTTGATCAGGTCGATGAGTCAACACGAATCGCACTTGCCAGGCATTCCGCATTCGAGAACGATAAGCCCGGCACCGACGACTGGGCGTCTCAGTGGTTAAAGTTGCCGCCCGCCGACGTGCTACCCGGCGGGTTGGATGACGCCCAACGCGACAAGTTGATGGCGGCGCGAACCCGATTGGATCGCCGGCTTGAAGCGCATCGACAGCTATTGTTGGGCACCGATGTCGGCGCGGCGGCGTTGCAATCGCTGAGCAAGGAAGCCGGCAACATGCCGCAGGGCATCGTAGTGATAACAGATGGCCGCAGCACGCTTGGCAACGAAGCGAGCATCAGCGAAGCGCAGGCCCGTGCCGCCAAAGACCGTGTGCCGCTGTTCGCGGTAATGGTCGGCGAGGATCGGCCTGCCATGGAGATTCGCATTGCCGACGTACAGACTCCGGAGCAGACACCGCCCAATGAGAAGTTTGTCGTCCGCGCCGAGTTGGATGGTGTCGGGCTTCCTGAAGTCGAAACACTTGTGTTCCTCGATGTGTACGCGCCGAAAGCCGAAGTGCCGACTTACAAGTTCGAGAGCCGCGTGAAGTTTGCCCCCGGTACGCCGCCGCACGTCCAGGTTGAGTTTGCTTTGGACCCTGAATCGCGAACAGACCTCCCTGCCGAGTTGTTTGTGGAAGGCAAAAAGGAGTTTGTCGAAGGCGAGTGGAAGTTCGTAGTGCGGGTGCCTCGTGAAAAACGCGAAGCGTTCGCGGGCAAAGAACATGTCTCGGCTCCCGTCTCCGTGCAGGTTCTTAAGAAGCCGCTGCGCGCGTTGCTGGTCGCGAGCGGCCCGACCCACGATTATCAATTCTTGCGCTCATTGTTGGTGCGCGAAATGGACCAGAAGCGGGCGGAACTTAGCATATTCCTGCAAAACGAAGGACGCGATGGCCGGAGCGTGCAAGATGTGCCCGGCGAGCGTATGTTGAGCCGTTTCCCGTCGTCGCTTAGGACGGAAGATGATCCCGAAGAGAAACCCGACGACCGATACTACAATCTCGCGCGCTACGATGTGATTATCGCTTACGACCCGGATTGGACCGAGTTTACGGCCGAACAGTTGGAACTGCTCAAGAAATGGGTTGACACGCAAGCTGGTGGACTCGTCCTCGTTGCCGGGCCGGTGAACACATTCCAACTCGCTCGCGGCGAAGAAGGAGGCCGGCTCAAACCGCTGCTTGACTTATTCCCGGTTGTTCCCGGTGACAGCGTTCTCGTCACGGGTCCCGGCAAAAGAAATCCGCGCACGCCGTGGCGTTTGAACTTCACCGGTGCCAGTGCCGACATGGACTTCCTAAAACTCGACGATGATGCCAAGGAGCCGCTGGCCGGATGGAAGCAGTTCTTCGACGGCGATTCCGCGCCCGGCCAACAACCGCTGCGCGGCTTCTTCGCCGGCTATCCGGTTAAGTCAACGAAGCCGGGTGCCACGGTCGCGGCAACGATCACGGATCCATCGGCCCGCATGGCCGATGGCAAGGAACATCCATTCATCGTGACGATGCAGTATGGTAAAGGCCGGGTCGCTTTTCTGGGTTCCGCGGAAATGCGCCGCCTGCGTCAATTCAAGGAAGTCTATTACGAACGCTTTTGGATGAAGCTGGCCCGGTGGTCGGCGGCCGGTGGTCGCACCCGGCAAAACCGCCGCGGCGTTCTCGTCATGGGCCGCGAATTCGCCGGCGGCGGCTACGTCCGCATCGAAGCGCAGCTATTCGGTCCCACACTCGAGCCGCTGCCCCGCAATATTCGATCCAAAGCCATCGTCACCATGGCCGACGGCACCGACCGGCGCGAATTTGAAATGTCCGCGAAACCCAGTGCGGCCGACTGGGCCGGGTGGTTTCAAACGCGCTTTCTCGCCCCAAAGCCCGGGGACTACGTGCTGGAACTGCCCATTCCCAACTCGGGCGACACATTGCGGGGTAAGTTCACGGTGAAGGCCACCGACCCTGAACTGGATAACGCCCGACCCGATGCGGCCGCACTCTTGCAATTGGCTAGCGACGTCAAAGACATTGACGACCGGCTATCTGACGCGACAGTTCGAGATACTGTGCGGTCGCGAATTCAGGGCGATGGGACCAAAGTCATGCTTGAACTTGCGGGTGCGGAAGTGATCCCGCTATGCATGACCACGCAAAAGAAAGAACAGCGTAACCGCGGCGCTTACGATGACATTTGGGACGACGGCCCCTTGTTGGGCCGCACCGACACCGGCAAGCCAATCGAAATCTCGGTCGTGCTGCTGGCAGTCGTCGGTTTGCTATCATTGGAATGGCTTGGACGCAAGCTGCTGAGGCTGGCATAAAGAAAATGGCTACAGCAACGGCACCACCGAACTCACCATCGGACCGCATCCAGCATCCACTGGAGCGGTTGCGTGGCACCATTCGCCGCTATGTCGGGCTGGAAGGTGCGTTGGCAGTTGGTCTCTTTCTCTTCTCCTGGTTCTGGATCGGTCTGGCGCTCGACTACGGTTCGTTCAAACTTGCGGCATTCGATTGGGTGCAGGAATTGCCGCGCTGGGTTCGTGGACTGTTGCTGACCACGCTGAGCGGATCGATTGCGATCATAGTCGCCGCGAAAGTTGTGCGCCGCCTGCTGGTCGATTTCCGACCGGCTGCGCTGGCACTCGTGTTGGAGAAAAAGTTTCCCGCCATTCTCGGCGATCGGCTCATCACCGCTGTCGAACTGCACGACTTGGACCGCGCCGAAAAGCAAGGTTATTCCCGCGCCATGATCGCCGACACGATCCGCGAGGCCGGCGAGCGCGTCAATTCTGTTCACGTAACTCACGCCTTTGACTGGTCGCGTCTCAAGAAGTTCGGCTGGCGGCTGTTGGCCTTACTGTTGTTGCCACTCACGATTTTCGGTGTCGGTTACTCTGCCGTACGCCAATCCAACCCCTTCAGCGACTATCTTCCGCGCTTTCAGGAAGTCGCCTTGCTTTGGACCAAGCGCAATCTGCTTTTGCAAGACGTAGTTTGGCCCCGCAAAGCGCATTTGGAAGTGATGGATTTCCCAGCCTCAGGCGAAATGCGCGTCGGCCGTGATGCATCGTCGCCGCGGCTTCGCATCAGAGCGCGGCGATGGGTCATTGCCGACACTGCCTCGCCCGGCGGTTGGCGTGCAATGGTGTGGAGCGATTTGCGGCCAGGTTTGCTCGGTGGATCGGCACCAGCACTGCCGGAAGCGTGGTTGGAACCAGGCTTGGCCGGCGTTCGCGCAGCGGCGGCAAAGGCTGCGACAATGGTTGTCGCGCCGAATCTCGTTCCGGTGCCTCAGGCCGATACGAAACAAGCGAAAGAGGGAGAGCTCTGGACGCTCGACCGGGTTGAAATGGCGTTGGAAGACGATGCCATCCGCAAACGCATGGAAGAGAACGCGCCAGACAAGCTAGGCGCGTTGCAACATGTGTTCTCAACGTTGACCGAGCGCGCGAATGAACAGGGCCATCGCAGCTTATTTCGCCGACTCGAAGTTCCGGAACGTGTCGAAGTGAAATACTGGGGCGCGCAAACATCGGGCAAATTGGATTTGTTGCGTGGGCCGGGCTGGGAGTACACCGGTACGGCCGACCTGAAAGAGTCCGTCAAGTTCTGGGCACGCGGCGCGGATTACTACACCACAACGCGGTCCATTGTGTTGGTACCCCCGCCGGCGCTGCAACAGCTCACAAAGATCGAACATCGAGCGGCCTATCTTTATCATCGGCCACCGCTTGGCAATCCGCCGGATGGCGGCCCGTTGGCACTTAAGGGCTTGAAGCAAAAAGTTGAAGACATCGTCGGCCTCAATGGCCCCACATCGCGAATTACGCTACCGGCCGGTACGGATTTGGTACTTGAAGGCCTACTGGACAAGGAATTGCAGTCGGGCCTTCTCAAACCGCGTGGTAAGCCCGGAGATGGCGATCAATTGAAAGAGACTTCACTGTCACTCAGCGAGGATCGATTTGGTTTTCGCCACCGTTTCACCAACATCAATAACTCAATGGATTTCGAGTTGGAATCTACCGACACCGATGGTGTCAAGTCGTCACGCCATGTCATGGTCGAACCGGCACGCGATCCCGCTCCGACAGTCAATGTGGTGATGGATGGCATTCGTCTCACCAAGCAAGGACATTACTTGGTTACGCCGATTGCATTCATCCCCTTCGAGGGTAAGGTCAACGACGGCCCGCCGGGCACGCTCGGGGGCTTGGACCGCGTCGAATACCAGGTGGCGCTGACACGGATGGAAGCCGCGTCAATTGCGGCAACGCAAGCCAGTTACGTTGCCGGGGTTTTTCTGCCCGCGGTTGGCGGTCGCATGGATAGTCACATCACGGGCGCAATGGCCATGGCTGTCACCAGCCAACTAGTGCAAGCCACGGCGGCGACCACCTCCGAACGCACCTTTGCATTCGAAACATTTCAACAATTGATCCGGGACCGGGCGGCACGCGACGTGAACCGCGCCGACTTGCTGAAACGACTGGAAACCGCCCCGATACCAAGCCCGCTAGTGCGCGAGATCACGTTGCAATCACGGTTCGAAGGGCTGGACCTGCGCGAGCGGCTGCCGGACCTGAAGATCACCGGAGATTTGGAGGTTCAGCCGCGCTATCGCATGAAGTTGACCGTCATCGCGGTCGACAACAATGTGGAGACCGGCCCCGGCACCTCGTCCAATAAGGAGCCGCCCTTCACAGTATTGATCGTCTCGGAAACGGAACTACTTGTCGAAATCGCCCGCGACGAGGAAACGCAGCATGTGAAAACCGAAGATGCCGTCTCACGTCTGCGCGAAGTGCGCATGAAGCTTGACAAGGTGGCGGATGAGTTGCTGGCGACGCCGGATACCCAATTGCCCACGTTGGCCCAGCGTGCGTTGGAGTTGACTGAGTCAATCGCCAAGGCCCGCGACCTCATGCAAGAAGTGTTCTCCGAGTATACTCGTATTCTCCGTGAACTCGAATTGAATCGCGTGTCATCCCAATTCATCGAAAAAGTGAAGGGCGAGATTTGCCTACCGCTGGATTCATGCCTCAAAGGCGAGTTCGCCCAAGCCGAGGAGTCGTCGGAGGAGTATCGCAAGCAACTCGAAGGCAATCGCCGGCCGGACGCCGCACAAGTCAAACTGAGGCTGGATCGACTGATCGCCAAGCTGAACCAGATCATGGCGGCCATGGGCGAGGTCACCACTTTGAACAAGCTCATCGCCAGCCTACGCGAGATCGAAAAGGGCCAAGAGCAGATCATTGCCATTCGCCTCAAGGAATTGCAACGGCTGCAGCGGGAAAAGCTGATTCGAGACTTGGATAAACTCAAAGGTCTTGAAGATAAATAGCGTGTGGGCTTCGCGCTTTCCTGATGCGCTGCAAATCGTAACATAACATCCGTGGCCGAGGAAGAAGTCACGGAGACTCGTGTCGTGTCCAAGCATATTTTCGTTACCGGCGGCGTGGTCAGCTCCCTGGGCAAGGGTCTCACCTGCGCATCCATTGGCATGCTGCTGGAGCGTCGCGGCCTGCGCGTGCGCTTGCAGAAATTCGATCCGTACATCAACGTCGATCCCGGCACGATGAGCCCGTTTCAGCATGGCGAAGTCTACGTCCTCGACGACGGTGCCGAGACCGACCTCGATCTGGGCCACTACGAACGCTTCACCAACGCGCCGCTTTCGCGCGACTGCAACTACACCACTGGCAAGATTTATCAGTCGGTGATTCGCAAGGAGCGCAAAGGCGAATTTCTTGGCCGCACCGTCCAGGTGATTCCGCACGTTACCAACGAAATCAAAGCCGCCATCAAGTCGCTGGCCACCGATGAGGTGGACGTCGTCATCACCGAAATCGGCGGCACCGTCGGCGACATCGAAGGCATGCCGTTTTTCGAGGCCATTCGCCAGTTCGCGCTCGACGTCGGCAAGCAAAACTGCCTGTACATACACCTCACCTTGGTGCCCTACTTGAAAGCGGCCGGCGAACTGAAAACCAAACCGACACAGCATTCCGTCGGAGAGCTGCGCAAGATCGGCATCCAGCCCGACGTGCTGATTTGCCGCACCGAGCGCGAATTGGGCCGGGACGAGGCCGAGAAAATTGCCCAGTTCTGCAACGTCGAGTCCCGCGCCGTCATCGAGGAACGCGATAAGTCGCTCTCGGTGTACGAAGTGCCGCTGAGCCTGGTGAAAAACAAGCTCGACGAGATCATCATTGAGAAGTTGCACCTTCAGGCGACATCGCTGGATTTGTCGGACTGGGAGGCGATGCTCGAAGTTATCCGCCGGCCGAGCCGCGATGTGACCATCGCCGTCGTCGGCAAATACATCAAGCATCACGACGCTTACAAGTCGGTGTACGAAGCGCTCTTCCACGCTGCCGTGTCCCACGACTCCCGGCTCCATGTCCGCAAGATTAACCCCGAGGATCTCGAGAAATCCGACGACGTGGCCGCCGCGTTGTCCGGCTGCGATGGTATTCTCGTACCCGGCGGCTTTGGCAAACGCGGCATCCCGGGTAAGTTACAGGCCATCCGCTATGCACGTGAGAACAACATCCCGTTCTTCGGCATCTGCCTGGGCCTGCAGTGTGCCGTCATCGAATTCGCCCGCAACGTGCTGGGCCTGACGTCGGCCAATTCCACCGAGTTTGACAAGGAGACGCCGCACCCGGTCGTGGCAATTCTCGATGAACAATTGAAAGTAACCAACAAGGGCGGCACGCAACGGCTTGGCAGCTACCCCTGCCACTTGAAGGACGGCACCCGCGCCCGCGCGGCCTACGGCGCTTCCGTAGTCCACGAAAGGCACCGCCATCGCTTTGAATTCAACAACGATTACCGAGCGCAAATGTCCGAGCATGGCCTCGTCGTCAGTGGCACCAGCCCGGATGGCGGTTTGGTCGAAATGATCGAACTCCTGGAACACCCGTGGTTTGTGGCCGTGCAATGCCATCCCGAATTTAAGTCGAAGCCCATCAAACCGCAACCGCTTTTCCATGATTTTGTCGGCGCGGCCATCGACGCGAAGTATGACGTGCCGGCCACGCGCAGCCGGGTGCATGTCAGCGCATGAAAAAAGCCCAGCCGCTGCAACGGCTGGGCTTTCCGATATTTCAATTACTTCTTCTTCACCTTGAATTCAATCGAGTCGCCGTCCTTCAGCGCACCCTTCTTGATTTCCTTGCCGGGGCTGCTCTTGCCATCGGATTCGTGCCAGGCCATGACTTGCACATCCACACCGGTCGGTACGTTCTTGATCTCGAAGGTGCCATCGTCCTTGGTCAGAGCCGCGAACGGATGATCGAACGCCCAAATATAGGCTTCCATCCACTTGTGGGCATCGCAGCTTAGGGTGATGGCCTGCGTGTCCGCCTTCAGTTCCGGCGTTTCGCTCTTACCGGCCGGGATTGTGTAGTTCTTGGCCGGGTTCTTGAATGCGCTGCCCGCATAGCGCGAGTTGTGCAGGATCGGGGCCGAATTCTTGATGATGAATTTCTGCCCGGTCCGTTTGCCATCGTTTTCCGGGAACAGAATCGACACGTGCGGCAGGAATGCGCAGTAAGGCTGATCGATCACCACTTCGTCCTGCCATGATTTCTTACTCATGTCGACTTTGAAGAACGAGCCGGCCGGCGCTTTGAGATACACCACGACGTTGCCCAGGCCATTATCTTTGCCGACAACCCAGGTCAAGTCCTCGGTGTCGCCTTTCTTGCAGTGGTCAATGTCTTTATTTTGTTTGTCCATCTTCACTTCGGTCTTGGGCGGGGCTGGCCCATCCAGAGTGATTTTGCCTTTGATGGTGCCAGTGCCTTTACCCTCAACCGCTTTCTTGGCTTGCGCCTGAACCGGATGAGCATCAATCGTGACAAACGCGGCAATAGCCCCGGTGAGGGCCAGGCCGGCGATCAACTTGCGGATACTCTTCATTGCATTCGCTCCGTGGAACATGAAGGGCGGCACACCGCCCACTGGTAAAACGCCAAAGCCGAGCTTGCTTGTGGCCGACTCGACTAAGGTTTGATCTTCAATGGGCCGGTGTCCGTGGCAGGGCCGGGTTTGAGGTCAATGTCCTCGCCGCTTTTGCCGGCCGCGCCACCTTTCCAGCCGACACCTTCGTGCCAGACGAACAGGCGGTATTTGCCGACGGGCGCGAGTTTGATCTCAAAACGGCCCTCATCGTCGGTGACGGCGAAGTACGGGCTATCGAAGATTCGGACATAACTCTTCATCCAGGCGTGGATCGAACACGACACCGACATCGGAAGCCGATCCTGTTTCAGGTTCGGTATCTCGATTATCTTGCCGCTGGCAATGGTCTGGTTGTCGCTCTTGTTCTTCAGCGTGTTGGCCGACTCCCAGCGCACGTTATGCGTAATCGGCGAGCTGTTCTTGACAACCAGCGTTTGCCCCTCGCGCACGCCAATCACGTGAGGCACGAAGCTGCACTGCGGCTGATCGACTTCGACCTTCCGCGACGCCGGCTCCTTGAGCGAAGGATGGACTGGCAAGTTCTTTCCGGATGCGGTCGCGGCATCGGATGCCAGCCACACAAAGACGTTTTTTACGCCTTTGGTTGTCTTGCTGACGATCCAAGTCTCGTTGACCAGTTTGCCTTTTTCCAGGCAGTGACCCTGATCCGCGACGACGTTGACTTCCTGCGGCACGGGCGGCTCGCCGTCAAATACGACCTGACCCTTCAGTGTCGTCCATTGCTGTTGCGCCGCGAGCGCTTGCCCAGCAAACATAATCACCAGCAACAAAAGACACCGCATCATTTGTTGTCCGTCGCCGGTGCGGCCGCGGGAGCCACGGTACCGAATGCCGTCGGTCCGACGCGATACTTGACCACCGGCCAGTCCGCGATCATCGGATACATCATGAGCAAATCGCGCGATGCGGTGATCTGCTCGGCAGGTGTGCCGATAAACACTTTCTCATCAGAGTGCTTCTTGGCTTCGGCCGGCTTGTATTGCGGCTGCATCAGGCTGGCGTACGGCGTGAGCCTTTGCGGATAACTGATCCAGCGTTCCGTCCATTCGGGCCGCAGGCGCTCCCACGTCGTGTCGAGATTCGGTGCCCGGTACTCATTCGGCAGGGCCGGTCCCACCTGATGGCAGGTCAGGCAAAGGTTCCCCGGATACGTCACGAGCTTCCACGCATCGGCGACATAAGCTTCACGCTCTTCCCAGCGGGCCTTTTGAGCCGGGAAGTCATTGGCATCGATTTGCGACTTGAGCGTGTTGACCTCGGTCTCGGCTTCTTTGACTTTCGCTTCGTCTTTGGCCACTTTCAGCCCGGCCAACTTGATCTCGGCCGCCGTCAGGGCGTCCCTGGCGGATTGCGCCCACACCGGCTTCAATTCCTTGACGCGATCCTCGTACAGGTTATTCGACTTAAGTTTGGCCACGTACTCTTTTGTCTTGGTCAACAGATATTGCTCGTCGCGCTGTTCGATTTTCACGTACGGCCCGGCCAAGCCCAGAGCCGGGTCGCGCAGGCGATTGACGGCCGTGAAGTAGTTGACCAGCGCCATCGCATCTTCGTTCGACAGGCTGAACTTCGGCATCTGCAGAACGGGAATCTTGCGGATCGGCTTCGGATTCAGCAGAAACTGATACAACCAGTCCGGCTGCACGCGTTCACCTTCGTGGAGCAATGTCGGTGGCACCGCAGCGTAGCCGTTGGGCGCCTGACCACCTTCATCCGCATAATTGTTCAACGACTGCGGGTCGCCATAAACTTTGGGATCCCATTCCGTGAGATAGCGCTTCAGAGAAAGAGCAAAATTGCCGCCAAATGGCGGGGCGACTTCCTTCATGACTTCTGGGAACCAGAAGACATTGGCGCCCTGGGCATTGGCCGGGATGGATGCAACTTTCTCCTTCTTTGTCTCGCTGTCTGTGTATCGGAAGGCCAACGCCTCACTCAGGCGCAACATGGGAATGTTTTTGTCACCGGCGTTTAAGTCGCTGATAACGCCGCGGGCTCTCAACTTATCGGCATTCTCGGGTGGCGGCTTCGCACCCCAGGCAACGTGCTCCGGATAGGGGCGGTCCTTCGGATCGGAAACCTCATTTTCCATGAAACCCTGGTGCGCTTTGATGAGCATCTCAAGCACGGTCGTTTCTGAGCCATCATCCGGCCGCACGAGCTTCTTATTCCCTAGCTTCAAGTCATATTGCCCCGGCCCGAACAAATGGCAACTGGAGCAGTTGAACTTCTCAATGACCTTGTGACCCTTGATTTCCGCGAGGCGATCACCGGTCGGTTGATGCACAAACTTGGTCGGGATCGGCTCGGCAATCAGCCCGAGGACGAACGTCATCACCGCTTCGCGGGCCTCGGCCTCTTCATGGGCCTCGCGGCGGACAAAGTCGGCATCGGATTCGTTCGCGCCCTTGCTGGCCCGCGCGAACTTGAATTGAGGCATCCGTGCCCGATCATTCCAATCCTTGATTCGATTGTAGTCGTAAGCACGCGGCGACATCAGTTTCAAATGCAGGAAGCCCTCGCGCTTCTGATGACCATGATGCAGTTTTTCGGCATAGAACGCTTCGTAAAGCGACTGCGACGATGTGTCATAAGGCGCGTAACGCTCCAGTGGTTTGGCCGTCGACTTGGCGTGACCGTGCGCATCGTGGCCGTGATGGTTGGCGTCGTCCGCGCCTTTCGACCACGACGGGATGACGTGGTAACGATCCTTGACGTAATTGCCGGCATCCTCAAAGGCGATACGGGCCGGGTCCTTGATTCCCCAGTCGTTGAGCGCCACGCCGATGGGTTTGGCCGTCTCGAATCCGGGAATGTTGTGGCAGGCAAAACAGCCGAGGTTGTTGATACCTTTCTTGCCGATGTACATCATCAGCTTGGCGTCATCAAGCGGCGCCGACAATTCTTGCTCGTCGGCATCGTCGGCCCGGTAGCTGAGTTGTTCCTTCGAGAATCCCTTATCCAGCACCTCGCTGATTTCACGCGTGACCAGGCCGGCCTTGCGCAGATACATCTGGGCCATTGATTTGAGCGTCTCGGTATCGGGCTTATCGACTTTGAGCGCGTCCCAGGTGGGATCAGGCTTCGCGGGCTGGGCCAGTAGCCAACCGGCAATGGTATCGGCTTCTTCAATCGTCAGATGCACGGTGGGCATCAATGTCCGCGGGCTATGCACGGCCGGGTTGAGCAGCCATTGCACCATCCACTGGCGATTGGCCTTGGCATTGAATTTGGCAGCAACGCGCGTCAGGTCCGGGCCGAAGTTGGTTTCGCCGATCAGGCCCGGCTGCGGCTTGCCGTCCGCGGCATTCGGCCCGGCTGTTTCAAGTCCATCATGTTTGTGACAGGCCAGGCAACCCTTCGTGGCAAACAGGTGCCGCCCTTTCTCGGCTTGATCCGCTGCCGCTTCGGGCAACTTAATGGATTCGTTGGCCGGTCGTGGTTCTGCCGCAGCGACGAGTCGCTCCTTGGCGGCCGCCAGCTTGCGATTGGCATCGCGTTTATCGGCATCAGTCAATTCAGCGAGCTTGGCGGTCAAGTCTTCGATCAGTTTTTCGTCGGCTTTGATTTCATCAGGCGTGCGTTTGGCAGCGGCCGACGCCGCACCCAGGTGCGCCTGGCTCTTGGCAAACAGGTAATGCGTCATCGCCCGCACCTCGGCGTCCGGGAACTGCTTTTGGTCCTCAGGCAGCGCCTCGGCGACGTTGTTGGCCTGCTCGTAAAAGTGCGGCATCTTGGTATCCGGCCGGAATACGCGCGGAGCCTTGATCCACTTGGCCGCCCATTCATCGTTGGTCTTCTCGGCGATGCGATACAGACTCGGGCCGACCTTGCGCTGATTGCCTGGCGGATTCGCCGGATCAGCCAACCGCTTCGCCCGCTCGGCCGGCGTCAACGACTCCAATGGTGGTTCCGGTTCCAACCGCATGTCCGGTCCGACCCAGCGGCCGCTCTTCACGCCGCTGATCTCGTGACAACCAAAACAGCCCAACTCACGCACAAGATTGTAGCCCTTCATCAACTTCGGCGCTTCAACTTTGGTGCCCTCCGTCACCAGCGATTCCATCTGATGATGGCACTTCACGCAAGCGGCCTCGGCGAATCGCTTCGGAAGCATTGGGGTATCCCAATCGTGGATGTTCCGCCAGCCATGTTCCTTGACCCACTTGTGCTCTTCGGGAACATCGTTCGGCGTGTGCGTCGCATCGACGAAACCGGTGGCGCTGCCCTGACCATTGTGGCAAGAGCTGCAGCCGAACTTCTCCATCGGGTGCTTGCTGTTGGCCTCCACGAAAAGGTCCAGTCGAGGGTGGGTCGCGAACATGTTGATCTGAGCCGGCGACATGCTTACCATTTGCGGGCGCAAAGTGTTGGGGCTGAGAGCATTGACGTCCTGTTTGGAATCCGAGTTCTGTTTCTGCCTCTCGGCTAACAGCATCTCGGCATTCCTAAACTGTTTCTGCAACTCCTCGTCTTTGCTTGGGTCCGTGGCCAGCTTAGCGACTAGCGCCTTGTCGAACGTCGGCTTGTCGATGCCCAGGTGACACGTCGTGCAGCGATCATAGCGGGTCACGTACTTGAAGCCGCCGTAGTCGATCGGGAGGTCATCGTGAAATGTTTGTTTGATCATCACCGGAGGTGCGAAGCCATCAATGACAGGCAAGCCGCGAAAGGTGTCGGCCAAGCCCCAGCGTTTTTGAGCGGTGAGCTTAACAAAGCGATCAAAGTCGCCGGTGACCTTCTTGTGCGACGCTTCCAGGTCTTTGAGTTTCTTTTGCGCCGCGTTGAGCGACGTTTTGCCGGCCGAGGTGTCGAATTCCATGTCGTCGAAAGCGGCCAACTCCGCGAGTCGATCTTCCAGGTCCTTGCGCTTGGCAGTCATCTTGGTCAGCAAGGTTTCGGATTCTGCTTTGAGCCGGATCGCATCGTCGCTGAGCGGACCCTTGTGCTCGACGGCGATGTTGAAATAGCTCACGGTGGCGTCGTAGTCGGCCTTGGTGTTCTGCAACTCCGTTTCCGTTCTCGTCCGCACCGGGAGTAACTTCGATGACGCCGACAGGACTTTCGGCTTGAGTTCCGCGACGACTTTACGGGCATTGACGACCGCCGTCTCCGACGCCACGATTTCCTTCTGCTGCGCTTCATCGGGCGCCAGTGAAAGAGCCGTACGCTTGCTCAATTCTTCTTCGACTGTGCGAAACACCTTCTGGTCGCGTTTGTAGGGCCGATTGAAATCGTCGGCAAACATCCAGATGACGCTGACCAGCATCGCCACGCACGACACGGCGAAGGCGACGTTCAGCGTCTTCTGCTCGCGGTAAAAAATATCGGAGGCTGCCATATCTCTTCCTCCGCTCCCTCACGGGAGACGGCTTGCCAATGGTCAGATGTTGAAGAAGTACTCGGGGATGTACACGATGTACTTCAGGTTGAAGACCCAGCGCAGCACCATCTTGAGCGGCAACGATACCATGAATTGGATCAGCGTCAGCAACATCATGTAACGCAAGAATCCCATTTTCATGAAGAACCCGCGGAACACGGTCTTGGCCAGGAGCGGCGGCAACGCGATGAAGTACGCCAGCACCAGCAGAATGCCGACGATTTCGCGCACGAACCAGCCGTATGTCGCGGCGATTTTCTCCGGCGTCTGGTTGAGGGCAAGCCAGAACATATCGGACAAGTTGACATTGTTGAGCGGGTCCACCTTGTGAGGATCCCAAGGTTCAAATGGACCGAAAAAGTTCCAGTTAGGTCCGCGCAGGAACGTGCCCAGCACGATCAACACCACCCATAGCACCAGGAAGCCGTAAAGGAACGTGATGACCGCGAACTTGCGCTCGCGGAATGTGTAATAGCCGTTGCCCTTGGGATTAAAGTCGATGTACGGGATGGCGATGAGTCCCACGAGAATGAACGTCGGCAGCACCACGCCGGCCATCCACGGATCGTAGTACACGAGCATTTCCTGCAACCCGAGAAAGTACCATGGCGCTTTCGACGGATTCGGTGCCTTAGCCGTCGTCGCAGGTTGTTCCAATGGTGCCTTGAGCAAAATGCCCCACACGATCAATAGTGCTGTGCAGACCACCATGCAGATTAACTCGGTGTAAACCAGGTCAGGCCACACCAGGACTTTTTCATCGTCCTTTTCGAGAACCGGTTCGCCTTTGGCGATGAGATCGTCATTCAACACGGCTCGCCGCAACGGCAGCCACGTAAAGAACGCCACCGCGAAGAGCAGCATCACAATCGGCACGTTGTCCGGTTTGGCGATAATGTTGCGAAAGTCGCCGTTGGTCATGCCCCAGCCGAAAGCCAACAGCGAAATGCACGTCAGAGTCCAGGCCGTATTCGGCTCAGTCAACGGTTTTCGGAAGATTAGCAGCAGCGCAAAGGCGACGCTGGAGACGACAAAATAACTGACGGCATTCGTGTAAGCATCAACGAAATGCGTGACGGATTCCGGAATAACCCACCCGCGATTGGCCGCATAGACGGCGGCATGAACGATAAACAACGCGGCCCATCCAAAAGCCAAAAGCGCCGCGAAACGCGATCGCCGCTTGGTTTGGTAGATGGCAAAACCGGCGCTCATGGTGGCGCAGATGGCGTAATAGACCGCCATACCGCTTTGCACCGACGGGGCCAGGGATTCGTGAGCCATAGTCGTGTTCTCACCTTACCGTCGCTTGCGAATCACAACGCGCCGCTGATTCCGCCGTCTTTACGGACCCGCCAGAAATGGATAGCGATCAACACGGCCACCGCCAGCGGAATGGCGACGCAATGCAACACATAGAAGCGCAGTAACGTTTCGCCGCTGACGAATTTGCCGCCCAGCAACAGAAAGCGGGCGTCCGAGCCGCTGTGAATCAGTGGCACGCCGCCCACGTTGAGTAAGGCGGCACCCGGCCCTTCATGCCCCAAAAACGGCGTGGCCCGGGCCATGTTACTGCCGACCGTGATGGCCCAAATGGCCAACTGATCCCATGGCAGCAGATAACCCGTGAAGCTCAATAGCAACGTCAGCACGAGCAGGATGACGCCGACGCCCCAGTTAAACTCTCTGGGAGGCTTGTAACTTCCCGTGAGAAACACGCGGTACATGTGGAGCCAGATGGAGATCACCATGGCATGGGCACCCCAGCGGTGAATCTCGCGGAGGATGCCGAGTGTGACCACGTCGCGGAGCGCGAGGATATCGTTGTAAGCGTGTTCCAAAGTGGGCCGATAGTAGAACATCAACAGCACGCCGGTGACGGTCTCGACCAGGAACAGGAAGAACGTCAGCCCGCCCATGCACCATGTATAAGACAGGGCGATGCCGGATTTGCGGACCGAAACCGGGTGCAAATGCAGGAACACATTGGTGAGCATGACCACGACGCGGTTGCGCCGATCGCGCGGAGCCGGATGGCGGAAGATGCTCTTCCAGACCTGACTTGTTTTGATCCAATCGCCGACGGACATTGAGATCCTCGATTACGATTACACTTCGAAGTAGCAGTCCTTACTTTCCCACTGGCCCATCTCGTATTGGAACTTCCGACTCTTATCGACGACGAGTTGGCCATCTTCAGAAAGTTCGATGGCCCAGCGCTCCAGTGGGCGCGGCGCTGGTCCCTCAAAGTTGATGCCAGTGATGTAGAAACCGGAACCGTGGCATGGGCACTTGAATTTCTTGTCGGCTTCAAGCCAGTTGGGCGTGCATCCCAGGTGCGTGCACATCGTGTTCAATGCGTAGATCTTGCCCTGGTTGCGGACGACCCAGATTTGCCGGTCCTTGAAAACTTCCGTGACTTTGCCATCTTCGTACGAGCGCGGGTCGCCGATCTTGACCTTGTTCGGCGGCTCGGCCAGCACGTTGTAAAAGAGAAAGCGCGTAGTACCAAGCGTCATCGCGGCCATCGACGCCCAAAACGACCACCAGCCAATGGCGGCCGCCGTTATTGAGCCGAAAAACCCGCGGCGCGTATCTCCAGCCTTTGCCGCTTGCGGCTTTGCGGGCATAGCAGGTTTAGGCGGACCTGTTGGCGGCGCGGCAGCCGCCGGTGCGGGGGTCGGTGCAGGAGTCGCGGCGTTGGCAGCATCAGACATATGATTCAACCTCGCGGCGCAAGGTCGGCGCGTCGATTTTGCTTCCCATCGGTCGGGAAGTTTTAGTGGAAGTGCAACACCAGTGCCAGTGGCGAACGTGTGACTTTTTCGGGATACATATGAACATCGCGCCGGCCCATTCCCGAATCCGGCAAACCCCGCTTAGGCGACGGTCACTTTTGAGAAATACCAACCATTGCACGGACGGTCTCAGCCGTCACCGGCCGGATCACGCCACGCTCCGTAATAATGCCGGCAATGAGACTCGCGGGCGTCAAGTCAAATGCCGGGTTGTAGACTCTGGTTCCTTCAGGGGCGGTGTCTCGATCAAACGGGTGCGTTACTTCAGCCGGGTCGCGCTCCTCGATAGGAATGCTGTCCCCAGTTGGTAGTGACAGATCAAACGTACTTGAAGGCGCTGCCACGTAAAATGGTACGCCATGATGGTTCGCCAATACGGCGACTGAATATGTGCCGATCTTGTTCGCGGCGTCGCCGTTGGCGGCAATTCGGTCGGCCCCAACGATCACGGCTTGCAACTTTCCCTGTTTCATCAGAAGCCCGGCCATGTTGTCACATATCAATGTGGCATCGACGCCGTGCTGCTGCAACTCCCAGCACGTCAACCTCGAACCTTGCAGTAGCGGCCGCGTCTCATCGGCATACACCGTGAAGCGCTTGCCGTTCTCCCAAGCCGTGAAAATCGCTGCCAGGGCGGTGCCGTATTCCGATGTCGCCAACCCTCCCGCGTTGCAATGCGTCAGCACGCCACCTGATTCCGGCATCAATGGCGCGCCGTGCCGCCCAATCGCCCGGCACATCGCCGCGTCTTCATCACGAATGGCGTGCGCTTCGATCAAGAGCTTCGCCACAAGGTCCGATGGCGTCGGAGCTTTGTGTTCTTCAGCGCATCTCAAAATGCGGTCCACCGCCCAAGCCAAGTTGACAGCGGTCGGCCGACACGTTTTCAGGTATTCGCCACGCTCGCGCAGTTTCGTCGAGGCATTTTCATTCACAAGTGCTTGCGCTGCCAGGACCATTCCATAAGCGGCTGCTACGCCAATAGCTGGGGCACCGCGCACCGCCAGCACTTTGATCGCGTGCCACACCTGCTCGGGCGTGCGACAATCAAGGAACTCTAACGAACCAGGCAGCTTGGTCTGATCAATCAGCCGGAGAAAGCCATCATTGCCACCGATCCACTCGGCGGATTTGGGGTGCTGTGTCATCAAATTGTTGTAGCTTTCGTGATGAATTGTGCGATCAATTCGAACCCTTCGAGTGAGATGGTCGCCGGTCGCGACGCATTGGCGAAGTGTTGTAGTATCATCAATTCCACGTATTCCGTTCCACGAATTGCACTGAACACTTGACCCGCTTCCCGGAACGGGCACAATGGCGGGAAGGCCGGTTCGTACTAACGGGCGGGTTCGTGGAGTCAATTCATGTCCGTCCGCACGTCGCATCGTCAACCGCGCGAGTGGTTTTGGCTGCTGTTGGCAATTGGCTTGGTCGCGATCATCTGCATTCCGCTTTGGCAATGGGCTGGGCGGCCCGGTGTGGATGACGACTTTCGCGCCAAGTGGACCCCGGAGCGGGTGGGCCGGCTATTGCTCGGTCCCGAACAAATCACCTGCTACGCCTGCATGGTCTGGGCCGGGTTTATCTTTTTGAATCGCTACCGGGAAGTCGTGCGGCAGCGTCGTAGCTTTGGTTACGACTTCTTGCCGACCGACGAAGGTTCCCGCGTGCTTCCTGAAGACGCTAGGCCACTCATTCGCAAGATTGATCAGACAGTGGATCGGCGTGGCCCGTCGATCCTTGCGACCATGTCGCGCATGGCGCTGGGCAAATTCGCCGTCAGCCGCAACGCTGCCGACGCTGCCGAGGTGGTTCGCACGCAAGCCGACGTGGAACAGGGGCGCATGGTCGCCGGCATGGCGACCGTAAACTATTTGGCCTGGGCCATCCCGGCGATCGGCTTTCTGGGTACCGTGCGCGGTTTGGCCGGCGGTATGAGCATGGCATCGGTGAACGAAGAGAGCACGGCCAAGTTTCTCGACCAAGCAACCCGACAATTGGCCATCGCTTTTGACTGCACCTTCGTCGCGTTGGCATTGAGTTTGGTACTGATGTATCTGCTGCATGCGATTCAACGGGCTGAAGAGTCGCTGGTGTTGGACTGTCAACAGTTCTGTCAGGAACATTTATTGTTGCGCTTGTATGACCCGGCACGGACCGAGCCGTCAGAGGAATTCTCGCTGGTGGCAGCGGGTTAAGATTCACTCGCGGAGGTGCCGAATGGTGTGGGCCAAGTGGGGAAGTAAATCGGCCGGCGACATCGCCGCCGGCCTGGATATTAACGCCGGCCGGGCGCGGGCGGCCGTCGGTGCCCTCGGCGTGCCCGCCAGGCCCGCGTTGCTGGCTGACCCCGAGGAAGCGCTGGCTCTGGCACTGAATCTCGAAAATCGCAACGTTGAAGTGGGGTCCGCCGCACTCGCACATCGTCGCCGCTTGCCGCATCTGCTGTGCGCGGGCTTTTTACCCATTTTGGGCCAACCCCGCATCTGGCAACACGCCCGGCATAAGTTAGATGCATCCTTCGCCTTGGCACATGTCGCGGATGCGATTCGCAAGTCCCTTGATAGTGTGGGCGCCGTGTATGTCACATTGCCGGGCTACCTTGCGGCATCTCAAGTGCAACTGGCGCGTTCGATCATGGATGGTGCGAAATTGCCGTTGGCCGGCTCCGCGATCTTGCCGCTGGCATTGGCGGCGCGATCGGAGTCCCGGCGCGGCACCGCTCTCGTTTTCGATGCCGACGATCATGCGGCCACGTGGACATTGCTGGCGGCCGATGCGAAACAGGTGCGCTGCGTCGGTATGACGTCGTTGCCCAATTACGGGGTGCGCGCATGGGTTGATCGGCTCATGGAATATGTTGCCGACAGGTGCATTCGCCTTTGCCGCCGCGATCCCCGCGACTCGGCATTGGCTGAGCAATCACTCGACGAACAACTCACGGCGTATTTGTCGCAGTCGCGGCTCACCAAGCCATTGTCGCTCAGCGTCCGCACCGAGCATTGGTTTCAGAATCTGACGCTATTGCCCGAAGAGATTGAGAAAACGTGCACCGGTCTGGCAAGAACCGTCGCCGATGGACTGCGCCAATGTCTGGCGGAAACGACAACGCCACCCGAGGTCTTATGGGTCACCGCATCGGCCGCCCGTTTGCCTGGCGTGGCCGGCGCCGTCAATGTCCGGTTGCCGGAGCGCACAGTTGTCGAGGAATTGAGCGTTCATGCCCCAGCCGAAGCCGCGCATGCATTGGCCGTGCGCCGAGCGCGCGGCGAACTGCCGGCCGGGCACCTGGATGCGGCACTGCCGCGGGCCACGGCGACAAATGACCGGGTGAATGTGCGTTAACGAGAATAACAAATGCGTATTCGCCATCGTGTGCCAATGGTTTTCACCCTGTCGATGCTTGATGTGTTCTGCTGCGCGCTCGGCTGCGTCACCTTGCTATGGCTGGTCAATCAACGCGAAGCCATGCTGCGGGCCCGCGACAACACGGGATTGCTCGACAAGCTCGAAGTTTCACGTTCGGATCTCAAACAACTGAGAAGCGATCATACCGTCGCCATTGCTGATCGTGACCAGCTTAAGACTCAGGTGGCCCGCCTGCGAACCGACGTGGCGGCTGCCAATGCTAAAGCCAGCCAATCCGCGCGCGATTTGGCGGCGATGACCGACAAGGCCGAGGACAACGCCGACCGATTATCGAAGGCCACCGAGCGTGTCGCCATCCTGACGCGTGAAGCCGCCGACGCCAAGCAGCGTGCCCGCGACCTGGATTTGGCGTTGAAAGAAGACGAAGACAAGTTGCTGCTCGCCGACCGAAAAGTCAGCGATCTTAGTGGTCGTTTGCGCGAGGCCGACGCGATGGCAAGCCGGCTGCGCACATCGGCCGAGTTGGTCCCGGGCTTACGTGAATCCGCGAACGCCGCTACTGATCGGATCAAGTCGTTGGAGAGCGAACTCGACTTGGCCCGTCGTGCCGCCTCCAATGTTGACGTCGAAAAGAAAGACCTTCTTAACAAGTTGTCGCGCGCTCAGGCCGCCACCGACAATCGCTTCGAAGGGATCGCTCTCACCGGCAAGCGTGTGGTTTTCCTAGTGGACATGTCAGGCAGCATGGAACTAATTGATGCCAACACGGCCGCGCCGAACAAATGGGCCAGCGTCCGGGACACGCTGCTTAAAGTCTTCAAGAGTTTGACGGATATTGATAAATATCAGATCATTCTCTTTTCCGATCAACTCGTCTACCCGCTCGGCAGCGAAGGCCGGTGGCTCGATCCCGATCCCAAGTCCATTGATCGCATTCAAGTGGCGATGAGTTCCGTGCGGCCCAAAGGCAACACCAATATGTATCTCGCCCTCGAAGCCGCGTTTCGCTATCGCGCCACGGGCATGGACACGATTTATCTATTGTCGGATGGCCTGCCTAACATCGGCGAAGGCCTCACGGCAGATGCCGCGGCTCGCATCACCGAAACGCAGCGGTCCGAAGTACTTAGCCGCGTGGTCCGCAGCGCTTTGCGTTCGACTTGGAACGCTCCGCAGACTGGTCGCTCCCGCGTTCGCGTTAACGCCGTTGGCTTCTTCTATGAAAGCCCCGATGTCGGTGCGTTTCTCTGGGCGCTGGCCCGCGAGAATGAAGGCAGCTTTGTCGGCATGAGCAAGCCTTAGTTCTTCTCACTCGGCCGGTTCGATCTCCGCGGTCATCGATCCCTGGCAGCGTTCCAACAGCGGGTCAGGGCCGAAGGCGTGGATTTGGTCTTGCTTCAACTCTGCGTGCTCCTTGGACGTGGTCAGCACGATCACCCGGCCGCTGCGATGCACTTCCTCGGCCATCTTGAAGCCCATTTCCTCGCCGTGACCGAAGAGCTGCTTCAGCATGCGCATCACGTATTGGAACGTGTGATCGTCGTCGTTCAACAGGATGACATGATACGGCGGCAGAATGCGGACACGTTGGTCCACTTCCTCATCCGTATCGGGCATTGTCGCGGTATCGCTCATGGCTATCCTGGCTTACTTGAGCGGCAATTGGTCGGCGGTCGACTGGCTCAACTTGTTAATCGCCGTGCTGCTGGCAGGCGGACCATCGTACCGGCCAAAGCTCACCAGCGCTATGTCATCATACTGGTCGCTGCCCGCAATGTGGGTGCGAACCGCCTCGATGAGGCGCTTGCCGATGCGGGCCGGGGAATTCAGCGTTTCATCCAGCACGGATTCGCGGCAAACGGCTTTCCGCACGCCTTCCATACGGAACGGCTTATTCAACGGGTTCAGCGCGTCGGTGACGCCATCGGTGAAGATCAACAGCGTCTCGCCCGGTGCAAGTACGATGTCAATGTTCTCGTATGAACTTTCCGGCATCACGCCGAGCGGGAAGCCGCTGCGCTCCGCGTCCACGGCATCGACCAATTCTTCGTTCACGGACCGATAGATCATCGGCGCGACGTGCCCGGCATTGATGAGCCGAACGGAGTGATCCTTCGGGTCAAGGATCGCCCCGGCCAATGTGACGAAACGGTCGGACAAGCCCGCTTTCCACAGAAAGTCATTGAGCTTCGTGAAAGCGTCGGCCGCATTCGGCTGCGTCAACATGTGAAAGCGGGCTTCGGCACTGAGCTTGGCCATCAGCAACGCGGCCGGTACGCCCTTGCCGGCAACATCGCCGAGTAGAATCGCCCAGCGACCATCGGGTAGCTC